>JANORB010000140.1:0-8460 GCA_031415135.1 Methylibium sp. | reverse complement strand
ACGGCCAGCACGACGGCGCTGAGCCAGCGCGCGGCAAACACCATTGCCTTTGCCAAAGCCGCATCCACCATGTTCGCCATGGACGCGATGCTCAGCCACCGGCCGGGTCATCTCAAGATGCCGCAGCCAGACGCTTACGATTTATCCGCCGCCATGCAGCACTTGCGCGCTCCGTCACCGTGGGCTCGGCGGCGGATAAACGCTTCCCGTTAGGCCCCACAAATGACCTTCTGCGCAGAACTCTGCCTCGAATTGCCAGACGACTTCCCGGTCACTGAGTTCACAGCGTTCATGGCCGAGGCACGTCGAGTGCTGATCCCCGGGGGGAACACTTCGGCCGCGTGGAAGGAGTTCGGAGGCGCATCCAACTTGATTGGTTGGCGCTACCGAGCGAGTTTCGACGCCTGGCATGAGCACAGGGACTCTGTCAAAGCTCACGGTGGCGGACGCAATCACGAGGACGTCTATCAGCAGGAGCGCTCGCTCTTCCTGATGTTCTCTGCCGGCGTGTCGTGCATCGAGAGCGCGGCCTATGCGCTGGCAGCTGCCGCGAGCGCCGCAAGTGTCTGCGGCATTGCGTTCACAAACAGAGAGCAGCGCGACTGCTCTCCTAGCCGACTTCTTGCCTGGCTTACCCCGCATCCCACGGCCGCAGATCTGGTCGCCGCACTACAGGCGCTCATAGCGGCGCCAGAGTGGAAGCTTTGGGTAGACCTTCGGAATCGAATGACACATCGATCAAATCTGCCGCGAAGGCACTTCGCATCGGTCGGAGCACCTCCACCGCAGGTAAACCCACTGAATTACGCACCCACGTCGAGTACACCAGAGGTCGATGCCGACCTTGCTGACTGGGACGCATTGCACCAATGGCTCGCCCAGCAGTTGCGGAAACTTCTGCTCTCGGGCATAGCGCTACTACGTGGGGCCTTACCCTTTGAAGGGACTTCCTCTTCTTGGCAAGCTGTATTTGTATTCGTCGTCGCAGGCCTCGGTGCGGATTTGCGGTTGAACGAAGGGCAGGCGGCGATGAAGAGCGTGAACGAGGAGCAGACTGCTTCTCTGAAGACGGCCTTGTTGCACTGAGCGCGTGATGCGCTTGCAGTGCGGACCCAGATGCGAACCGCTCGGCGGGGTCTGCATTCCAATCCCGTGGACATCGACGAGTCGAGCCACCCAGGGTTGGTCGAGCTTGGCCGCTGCCGGTCTGACCTGTCATTGCACCTTCCGGCTTGTTGACTGCTGCGTGATGGATTCGTTGTGCCCTCAGGTGGCGGCGCTTGCGAGCACCGGCACGGAATGCGCCTCGGGCGCGATCCCGTTGCCGCGGCTGCGACTCGCAGCTCGATGCGCAGCACGCCGTGCTTGCCCACGCGCAGCGCTGAAACTTACACTGCCCATTCACCCGCCATCTCGGCGGTCCAGTCCAACGAGGTTTATCTGCCGCCATGCAGCACCGGCGCGCATCGTCAACGCCGGCTCGGCGGCAGATAAACGCTTCACGTGAGGCGTCGCTTTTGGAGGCTTCGGCATGAACTCATCAGAACACCAACTACTCCGCGCGCGCATGAACGTAGTCGCGCAGGAAGCCATATCGGAGTGGTTGGCCGAGAGTTACAAACTATTGGTGTCGCTTTGCGCGCCTGAGTTGCAAGCTCGTGCGTTGACAACGATCAAAGAAAAGCTGGAGGCCGCGCGCTCGGAGTACAGCGGTATTTCGTTTCCGGAGTTGGAGAAGGAACAATCGAACCTTCAGGCATCCTTGTTCCGAGAAGCGTTTGACGCTGCCGCGCAGAAAGTTGAGAAATCGCTTGGGCTTCTCTCATAGCCGCCCTTCCCGCCAAGGCACTACCTCCGGATGCCGGCTATCTGGTGTTGGTAGTGCAGTACATCTGATCGCCGACCCTGTTGCACGAAGTGTATGAATTGGATACCGGCGTTGGTGCTGGCCTTGCTGCTGGCTGTGCCGCCAGCATGAGCGCGAGAGCCGCCTGTCGGCGCGTCGCGTCCGTTTCCCTTTGCTCAATTTCGCGCACCTCGTCGCTGCGGCGCCGGCCTTCTGATCGAGTGGCTTCCAATCGCACGTTGTATTCCCCAAAGGTGATGTCGGATCGGTACAGAGCCGCCAGGTCCGCATCAATTGTTCTTCGTCCATACTCTCCAATGGCACGATAGGTCGGAGGCACATACTTCTGAACCCATCCCTCGCCCGCATTGAAGCAGACCTCACGAATCTGCGCGTACGCAAGGATCGCCGCCCGTTCAGCGACTGTTGGGAAAGTTTTGTCGGCCTGCATGTCAAGAGTTGGATGTTCCAATACAAGTACCATCTTTGAGCGAATTACATCGAGCGATGCCTCTTTGGCCCGAGCGTCGAAGCACTCTCTCGTCGGTGATGGTGGCGCACTGGCCATCTGCGGCACGCCGGCGCAACCACCGATCAACAACGGCCACGAAAATGCTGCAGCGATGGGAATCACACGGTTCATCATGACGGTCCTCGTTGTTTGAAAGTTGCCATTTTGTCCGGTCACGAGCTGGCACTTAGCGCCGATGGGAATCCGAGCTTCGCGACAGTGGTCAAGGTTGCTCGCGCGCTCGGCGTAAAGCTGCACGCCGTGGCCGCATAGACCAGGTCATACGCATAAGCCAGGTCATCCGACTTCTTTGGTGTGGCCGCCGGCAGGGCAGGCGGTGAACGTGTATCTTCGGCAGCCATGGACGCTCACAAAGACAAGCCCTTGAATCGTGAGGCGCGGCCTGAAATGGCCGGTGCGCCGATGAACCCGGAGCGCTGATGCTGGCCATCACCATTGCGCAGCTCAACCCGATGGTGGGCGACATCGAGGGCAATGCGCAAAAGATGATCGGCACCGCCGCGCAGGCCGTGCGCGAAGGCGCCGATCTGGTCGTCTTCACCGAGCTGTCGTTGACCGGCTACTACCCCGGCGACCTGCTCGACGAGCCGGGTTTCATGGACCGTGTGGCGCAGGGCATCCAGACCTTGCGGCAGGCGTCCGCGCAAAACCCGGCGCTGCACTGGGTGGTGGGCGCGCCGCTGCCGTTCGAAGGTTCCGGCAAGAAGCTGCACAACGCGCTGCTGGTGCTGAAGGCCGGCGAGATCGTGCTGCGCTACGCCAAACAATTGCTGCCCACGTACAACGTGTTCGACGAGCACCGCCACTTCGAGCCCGGGCCCGACGTGGCGCGGGTGCTGCGCATCGGCGCGGCCCAGGTCGGCCTGCTGATCTGTGAAGACGGCTGGAACGACGATGGGCACGATTACGGCATCAACCCCTTCACGCGCCTGAGCGACGCCGCGCCCGACCTGGTGGTGTGCATCAACGCCAGCCCGTCCCACATCGGCCAGCGCGAACAGCGCCACCAAGTGTTCGGCGACGCGAGCCGGCGCCACCGGTTCCCCATCCTGTACACCAACCAGGTCGGCGGGCAGGACCAGATCGTGTTCGACGGCGCCTCGTTTGCGGTCGAGCCCGAGCGCGGCGTGGTGTTCGAGGCGCAGCGCTTTGCCGAGGACGTGCGCACGCTGCGCTTCGAGCACGGCCGCTTCAGCACGCTGGCCGGCGACGCGCTGGCGCCGGTGCCCGCGGCCGGCCTGCCGAGGATGGCGTTCTACCGCGCGCAAATCACCCTGGGCCTGCGCGATTACGCGCGCCGCTGCGGCTTCCGCCAAGCGCTGGTGGGCAGCTCGGGCGGCATCGACAGCGCGCTCACGCTGGCGCTGGCGGTCGACGCGCTGGGGGCCGACAACGTGGTCGCGGTCACGCTGCCGTCGTCGTTTTCGTCGGCCGGCTCGGTCGACGATTCGGTCGCGCTGTGCCGCAACCTGGGGCTGGTGCTGCACACCCATCCGATCGCCGACACGGTGGCGCTGTACGCGCGCCAGTTCGAGGCCAGCTTCGGCCGGCCGCTGCGCGGCCTGCCACTTGAAAACCTGCAGGCGCGGGTGCGCGGCACGGTGTTGATGGAGTACTCCAACAGCTTCGGCCACCTGCTGCTGACCACCGGCAACAAGTCTGAAATCTCGGTCGGTTACTGCACGCTGTACGGTGACACCAACGGCGGGCTGGGCCTGATCGGCGACCTCTACAAGACCGAGGTGTTTGCGCTGTCGCGCCATGTGAACGAGGCCGCCGGGCGTGAACTGATCCCGCAGGCCATCATCGACAAACCACCGTCGGCCGAGTTGGCGCCGGGCCAGAAAGACACCGACAGCCTGCCGCCCTACGAGGTGCTGGACCCGATCCTCAAGCTGCTGGTCGAAGGCCGGCACCTCGGTGCGGCCGAGTTGGCGCAGGCCAGCGGATTTGTTACCGACCTGCGCGCCACGCCGGAAGGCGAGGCGCTGGTGCAGCGCATCCGCGGCATGATTGCGCGCAACGAATACAAGCGCCGCCAGGCGCCGCCGATCATCCGCGTGCGCGAGCGCGCCTTCGGCAGTGGGCGGCAAATGCCGATTGCCGCGAAGCACGTTTGAGGCCGACCGCGTTGCCGCCGCAGCCACACCCGAACGACGTGGCGGTCTACGTCGGCCGCTTCCAGCCCTTTCACGTCGGCCATCTTGCGCTGCTGCGGCGCGCGTTGGCGCTGGCCCCGCTGTGCGTGGTGGTCATCGGCTCGGCCAACCAGGCGCGCACGCCCAAGAACCCGTTCACTGCGGCCGAGCGGGCGCAAATGATTGGCCAGGCGCTCAGCGCCGACGAGCACGCCCGCCTGCGCTTCCTGCCGGTGCGCGACCACTACGACCAGGCGCGCTGGGTGGCTGCGGTGCGCCAGGGCGTGGCGGCGCTGCTGGCGGCGGAGGGCAAGCCGCCGCCAGCCGGCGTGGTGCTGGTCGGCCACTTCAAGGACGCCACCAGCGATTACCTGAGTGCCTTTGCCGGCTGGTCGGTCGAGTCGGTCGAGCGGGTCGATGTGGCCGATGGCACGCAGCTGCGCAACACGCTGTTCTCAAGTTCGGCTGCCGCGATGGAGGCCACGCTGGCCGCCCTGTCCGCGCAAGTGCCGCCCAGCACGCTGGTCTTTCTGCGCGACTGGGTCGCGCTGCCGCACTTCGAGCGCCTGGTGCACGAATGGCGCCTGCTGAACCGTGACCTCGCGGCCTGGGCCAACACGCCTGCCGCACCGGTGTTCGTCACGGCCGACGCGGTGGTGGGTTGCGCCGCCCAGGTGCTGTTGATCCGCCGCGCCCACGCACCGGGGGCGGGGCTGCTGGCGGTGCCGGGCGGCTTGATCGGAGCGCGCGAAACGGCTTACCAGTCGTGCCTGCGAGCGCTGAAGCAAGCGACCCATCTGGCCGTGCCCGACGAGACCATGCGCCACTGCCTGCGCGGCAGCGCCGTCTTCGACCACCCCGACCGCAGCCTGCGCGGCCGAACCTTGTCGCACGCGTTCCACTTCGACCTGGCCGAGCGCGTTTTGCCTGCCGTTCGGCCCGGAGATGCCGCACAACCGGTGCACTGGTGGCCGGTGGCGCAGTTGCTGGCGGTGGAAGATCAATTCCACGAAGACAACTTCCACATGCTCGACCACTTTCTGGGCCTGACGGACGTGTGAGCTCGCTTGCCCGGCAAGACGGTCTTCCCCAAACGCGCCGCGAACCGTACAGTCGATCAGTGTCTCGCCGGTCCCCGAGCCGCAAGGAGGTTCACGCATGGCCACGCCGATCAAGATCTTCATCTGCTACAAAAAGATGCTGGCGGGCGAGAGGCCGAATGAAAAGGCCGGCATCCTGCATTTCATCCTGAGCCAGGACAAGGCGGGCTTCGATCCCTGGATCGACGACTCCGGCCTGCCCGCCGGGCTGGCCTGGGAAGCGGAGATCTATCGCCGAATCCTGATCAGCGACGTGTTGCTGGTGTTGATCGGCCCGGGAACCTCGGAGTCGCAGTGGGTGCGGCGCGAAATTGCGCTGGCCACCGCGTTGGGCATCGCCATCGTTCCGCTCGGTTTCGACCTGAGCCGAACCGACCTGGACAAGGAGCTCAAGGCGCTGGACATCGCGCACTTGCAGGGCAAGGTCACGCAAAACATCAAGCTGACCGCCACCGACGTTCTGCGCGGCGAGCTTCGGCCCGATTTTCTGAGTGCGTGCCAGCGGACCAAGGACAACCAGAAAGACACGCTGCGTGAGTTGCTGGCGCGCCGCAATCCGCCGGCGGCCAAGGCAGCCGACAACAAGAAGGCCGCCACGTTCGCCGTGAACGCCGGCGGGCGGGCCATCCCGCTGTTCATCGCGACCGGCGATTTGTCGAAGGTTCGTGACATCGACGTGCTGGTCAACTCGGAGAACGACTACATGCAGATGGCCAGGTTCTTCGAGAGCCGAACCGTGTCGTCGATGCTGCGGCGGCGCGGCGCGCGGCTCGGCGCGGGCAAATATGTCGACGCGATCCAGCAAGAACTGGACTGGCAGCTGCGCGACCGCGAACGGCCGGTGCGCGCCGCCGACGTTTTTGTCACCAGTGCCGGCGCCCCCGGCAGCGACCTGGTCACGATCAACCGGGCGCGCTACATCTTTCATGTGGCTGCGGTCGAAGCAGTCGACGCCGAGGGCATCGTGATCCCGTTCAAGCAGGCCTACCAGATCGAGGATTGTGTGCGCAAGAGCTTTTCCAAGCTCGCCGAGTTGAACCAGCTCCAGGGCGTGGTGTCGCCTCCCGAGACGGAACAGCGGGTCGAGCAGGAAGCGCGCGCCGCCCAGGGGCGCGGCCTGGCGCGCAGCATCATCTTCCCGCTCTTTGGCACCGGCCAGGGCGGCAGCAGCGCAGCCGAGGTGATCGGCCCGATGCTGGACGGCATCAAGGGCTATTTCGACGACCAGGACAATGGCGAACTGGTCGCCGCAGTGAGCGAGATCTACATCTCGGCATTCAAGCAGCAGGATTTCGAGGACGTTGCCAGGTTCCTCAGCTCGCAGTAGCGCGACCTTTTCAGCGGCCACGATCGACCCAGGAGACGACACGATATTTCAACCGAATCTGATGAGTGGGCAGCGAATCCTGGTCACCGGTGGCGGCACGGGCTTGGGCCGGGCCATGGCCGAAAGCTTCTTGGACCTGGGAGCCGACATCGCCATCTGTGGCCGGCGCCAGTCGGTGCTTGACGAGACCGCCGCCGAGTGGCGCGCCGCCTTCCCGGCGCGCCGGATCGACACCTTCGGCGTCGACATCCGCATCGCGCAGGGTGTGGACGACATGGTCGAGCGCCTGTGGGCCAGCGGCGGCTTGACCGGGCTGATCAACAACGCGGCGGGCAACTTCGTGGCGCCCACCGAAAGCCTGTCGCCGCGCGCGTTCGACGCGATCGCCAACATCGTGTTCCACGGCAGTTTCTATGTGACGCAGGCGGTCGGCAAGCGCTGGGTGGCCGACGCCAAGGCCGGGCGCTGGAAGCCCGGCGATGCCTTTCGCAGTGTGATGAGCATCATCGTGACCTGGGTCGACAACGGCAGCCCATATGTCGTGCCGTCGGCGATGAGCAAGGCCGGCATCGAGGTGATGACCAAGTCGCTCGCGGTGGAGTGGGCGCGCCACGGCATCCGGCTGAACGCGGTGGGGCCGGGCGAAATCCCGACCGAGGGCATGAGCAAACGCCTGAACCCGGGCGAAGAGCCCGGTGAGCGCAGCAAGCGCAACAACCCGATGGCCCGCCCCGGGCGGATGAGCGAGCTGCAGCGGCTGGCCTGCTTCCTGATGGCGCCCGGTCAATGCGACTGGCTCACCGGCCAAAGCATCATGATGGACGGTGGCAACGCCCTGGCCACCGGCGGCAACTTCTACGAACTGCGCCAATGGAGTGATGCCGACTGGCAGGACGCGCGCGAACGCATCGAAGCGCAGAACCAGAAGGACAAGGCGCAGCGCTGATGCAGCGCTGGTGCAGCGCTGGTGCAGCGCTGGTGCAGCTTCAACGCCTGCGCCTTGCCGCGCCCGCGCAGGCGTCGCAGCATGGCCGCCCACCCTCAACACAGCGGAGACACCGATGGCCAGCACCGACACCTGTTGCACCCTGGTTCCCTACTTCAAGGTCGCCGACGGCCAGCTTGATGCGTTCAAGGCGCTGGTCGAGCAGTTCGTCGCCAAGACGCGCAGCGAGCCCGGCTGTGTGCACTACGCGTTTTCGTTCTCGGGCCAGACGGCACATTGCCGTGAAGGTTATGACGATGCGGCCGCGGTGCTGGCGCACCTGGAGAACGTGGGTGCGCTGCTGCAACAGGCGCTCAAGATCGCCGAGATCACGCGCCTGGAGGTCCACGCGCCGGCGGCGCAAATCGCCAAGCTGCGCGAGCCGCTGGCAGGCCTGAACCCGCAGTGGTTCGAGCTGGCGAGCGGCTACCGGCGCTGAGTCGGCCCGCGCTGCTTCAGCGTCGCTTCAGATTCGCCGGAGGGTGCCGGCCCAGTAGGGCTCGCGCAAGCGGCGCTTGAAGATCTTGCCGGT
>JANORB010000139.1:0-9428 GCA_031415135.1 Methylibium sp. | reverse complement strand
CCCGCTCATCACACCAGAAGACGCCCGCTCGTCGTTGCAAATGCTCGCCATAGCCCGAGCTATGGCTGCGCTTTGCGCCTAGATCGGCCGCCTTCTGGCGCGCTGCTCGGACACGCTCGAAAAACTCTCAGCCTCTGAGTTCCGCGCTGGCGCCGCGCCATGACAAGCCGCTGAATCGCGCCGCGCGGCGTCATCCCAGCCGGGCTCAGCCGGCTCGCATGCGGGCCAGCACCTGTTGGGCGCCGGCCGCCATCAGCCGGGCGTCGGACGCCACCGTGACGAAGCGAAAGCCCTTGGCGGCCCGGGCCAGCGCGACGTCGGGCGCGCCGTTGTGCACGCCGGCCACCAGGCCATGGGCCTGGGCGCGTTCGAGGATGTGGTCCATCGCCTGCGCCACCTTGGGCTCGACATCGTCGAACACCGGCTTGCAGCCCAGCGCCAGCGACAAGTCCGACGGGCCGATGTAGATTGCATCCAGCCCTTCGACCGACAGGATGGCGTCCAGGTTGTCCAGCGCCTGGGCCGTTTCGATCATCGCGAAGGTCACGATGGTGTCGTTCGCGTGCGCGGGATAGTCGGCGCCGCCATACAACAAGGCCCGCACCGGGCCGAAGCTGCGCGTGCCGCGCGGCGCGTAGTGGGTGTAGGCGACCAGCTTCTGCGCGTCTTCGCGGGTGTTGATCATCGGGCAGATCACACCGTAGGCGCCGGCGTCCAGGGCCTTCATCAGGATGCCGGGTTCGAGCCACGGCACGCGAACCAGCGGCACGGTCGGCGTGGTGGAGATCGCCTGCAGCATCGTCACCATCGCGGCATCGTCGATCACACCATGCTGCAGGTCCACCGTCAGCGTGTCCCAGCCCTGGTGCGCCATCGTTTCAGCCGAAAAACTGTTGCCGATCGCGAGCCAGCCGTTGACCGCGACCTGGTCGGCCTTCCAGAGCGTGCGCAGGCGGTTTTCTCTCATGGGGTGCTCCGGCGGGTGGCGAGGGCGGTGCCCCGATCTCATCAGTCATCGTACAACAGGGCCCGGGCCGGCGCAATGATTGCCCATCGCGTCGACCCGCCAGTCGCCGGGCTCACGGGCTGGCGGCAGCGCCCGGCCCGACCAGGCCGTCGAAGCAGGTCGACAGCAACATCTCGATGATCTGGTCATCCCCGTAGTTGCCGCTCACCTTCAGCAGGCCGAGCACCGGGTCGCAGGCACGCGCGAACAGCGTGTACAGAACGACTTCGGGCGGCAGCTTCGGATTCAGGTGCCCCTGCGCCTGTGCCGCAGTGATCCATGCACCGAGTTTGTCGCTCACTTCCATCAGCCGGTCGAGATAGACCTTGTTGGTCATCAGCGCCGAGCGCAGGGCCGAGTTCTGGGCCGGCAACGAGGGCATCTCGCCCGCCAACTGCACCCGCATGGTCCAGCGGGCCACGGCCTTGAGTTGTTCGATCGCGCTGTTGCCGGGCTGGGCCTCCAGCGAGGCCAGGAATGCCAGCGAGCGGTCCAACACACCAATCATCGCGGCGGCCGCGAGCTGCTCCTTGGACGTGAAGTGCTTGTAGAGGCTCGCCTTGGCGATCCCCACGTCAGCGGCCACCTCGTCCACCGTCATCACGTCAAAGCCCTTTTCGGCCAACAAGCGATTGACCGACGCAACGATCGCATCCTCGCGCGCACGCAGAACCTGGACGCGAAATGAGGTTTTGACCATGCACCAATTGTAGACACGCGCCGAACGGCCTGCACAGTTCAGTCTGAAACCAACCACGTAGTTCGTGAAAAGACCATACAGTTGACAATATGTACTGCGCAGTACAAATTCCGGTTCCTGCAGTCGTTGAATTCCAACGCGCAGTGGCTGGCGACACCGGTCGTTGCGCGCACAACCCGAGCCTCAAAAGGAGAAAGCAATGAAAACCTGGTTGCATCTGCTCGCCGCTGTGGCGAGCGCCGGTCTGCTGGCCGCCTGTGGCGGCGGCTCTGACGGTTCGGGCGCAGCACCCGCCGAATCCAGCTTGGCCGAAGCCGCGAACGCCGAGCCGAGCGCCAGCGAATTCATGAAACTGGCCGAAGCCGCCGGCACGACGCAGAGGATGCGCGCCGACGGCGACATGACGCTGATCGTGCCCAGCAACGAAGCCATGGCCGACATGCGCGCCGAAGTCGACGAGCTGATGAAGCCCGAGAACCGCAAACAGCTGCAAAGCTTTGTTGAATCGCAGCTGGTGCCCAAGCGCATGCTCGCCGGCGACATGCGGACCGGGACCGAAACCGCAGTCTCCGGCAGCGGAATCGAAGTCGATGTAAATGCCGGCGGAATCACTGTCAACGACGCCGGCATCAAGGTGGCCGACGTGAAGGCGAGGAACGGCGTGCTGTTCGTCACCCACAAACCGGTCTGGCGCCCGTCGGTCGTCAGCTACGTCAAGCACCTGCCGACCTTCAGCATTCTGGAACGGGCCCTGCACGAAGCCGGCCTGGTCGACGCCTTGCGAGGCGACGGGCCGTTCACTGTTTTTGCGCCCACCGACGCCGCCTTCGCCGCGCTGCTGGCCGAGCTGAACCTTAGCGCCGAACAGCTGCTGTCCAACAAGCCGCTGCTGACCGACGTGCTGACCTATCACGTGCTGCCGCAAAAACTGTCGGCGCGCCACATTGCCAACGGCGCCACACCGGTGACCCTGCAAGGCCAGGCGCTGACCTTCGACGTGCAGCGCCGCGCTGGGCCGGACGTGCGCATCACCGACGCCCAGGGCCGCCACGCCAATGTGATCTTCACCAACCTGTTCGCCCGCAATGGCGTGGTGCATGTGGTGGACAAGGTGATCCTGCCGCAGAGCAAGAACATCGTGCAGATCGCGCAGGGCATCAACGACTTCAGCATCCTGGTCGACGCCGTTGTGGCGGCCGGCCTGGTCGATACGCTCAGCGGCGCCGGCCCGTTCACCGTGTTCGCGCCCACCAACGCCGCGTTCGCCGCGCTACTGGGCGAACTGGGCCTGAGCAAGGAGCAACTGCTGGCCAACAAGCCCTTGCTCACCGCGGTGCTCACCTACCATGTTCTGCAGGGGCGCGTGCTCGCCGCCGACATCCAGGAAGGCGCGCAAGCCAGCACCGTTCAAGGCCAGAAGTTCACGCTGAGCTTGGTGGGCGGCGCCAACATCACCGATGCACGCGGGCGCAAGTCCAACATCGTCGCCACCAACGTTCAGGCCAGCAACGGCGTGATCCACGTGATCGACAAGGTGTTGCTGCCCAAGGACGCCGCGCCGCCACCGGCCGGCCCGAACATCGTTCAGGTGGCGCAAAGCCTGCCCGACTTCAGCATCCTCGTCGAGGCCGTCGTGGCCGCCGGGCTGGTGGACACCCTCAGCGGCGCCGGCCCGTTCACGGTGTTCGCGCCCAACAACGCTGCGTTCGCGGCGCTGCTGGGTGAATTGGGCGTGACCAAGGATCAGCTGCTCGCCAACAAGCCGCTGCTGACCGCCGTGCTGACCTACCACGTGCTGGCGGGCAAAGTGCTCGCCGCCGACATCAGGGAAGGCGCGCAGGCCACCACGGTGCAAGGCCAGGTGTTCTCGCTCGGGCTGGCCGGTGGCGCCAGCATCACCGACGCACGCGGACGCAAGGCCCACATCGTCGCCACCGACGTGGCGGCGTCCAACGGCGTGATCCACGTGCTCGACAAGGTGATCCTGCCGCAGACCAGGAACATCGTCGAGATCGCGGCCGGCATTCCGGACTTCAGCATCCTGGTCGAAGCGGTGTTGGCGGCCGACCTGCAGGGCACGCTCAGCAGCGCCGGCCCGTTCACGGTCTTCGCGCCCACCAACGCCGCGTTCGCCGCGCTGCTGCAGGAACTGCACGTCACCAAGGCGCAGCTGCTGGCCGACAAGGCCTTGCTGACCACGGTGTTGACCTACCACGTGCTGCCCGCCAAGGTGCTGGCCAAGGACGTGACCGACGGGCTGAAGGCCACCACCGTTCAAGGCCAGCAGTTCACCTTGAACAGGGCCGGCAGCGCGCTGCACATCCTGGACGCGCGCCACCGCGGCGCCAGTGTCGTGGCCACCGACGTGCAGGCGGTCAACGGCGTGATCCACGTCATCGACAGAGTTCTTTTGCCCAAGCCCTGAAGCTTGATGTGTTCAACCTCCCCCTCCCTCAACCGCTCCACTCAAGGAAACCGATCATGAAAAAAATCCTCGCCATCTCAGCCCTGTCTTTTGCCGCACTGTCGGTGCAAGCCAAGGACATCGTCGACACTGCCGTCGGCGCCGGCAACTTCAAGACCCTGGCCGCCGCGCTCACCGCCGCCGGCCTGATCGACACGCTCAAGGGCAAGGGCCCGTTCACGGTGTTCGCACCCACCGACGAAGCCTTTGCCAAGATCCCCAAGGCCGACCTCGACAAGCTGCTGGCCGACAAGGCCAAGCTCACCGCCGTGCTGACCTACCACGTGGTGCCGGGCGCGGTGATGGCCAAGGACGTCAAGGCCGGCAAGGTCAAGACCGTGCAGGGCTCGGAGCTGACGATCGCCACTGCGGGCGGCGTGATGGTGGACGGTGCCAAGGTCACCGCCACCGACATCGTGGCCGACAACGGCGTGATCCATGTGATCGACAGCGTGGTGCTGCCGAAGTAAAGCGTCTGGTGGTCAGCGGCCCTTGCGCACAGCGACGCGCGCAGGCCGCTGCTGGGGCGCCCCGGTTTCGGGGCGCCCTTTTTTCAGGGTCGCCGCGGTCTCGGCGCGCGGTTGGAATTCAAGCCACGCGTCGAGGCCGAACGCGGTGCCCATGTCGGCGAAGTCGGGCGGCGCCTGGCGCTGCGAACGGGCCCACCCGAGGCGGGCAAACCAAGCCAGTGAGGGCACCCAATTCATCGCCACCCCTTGCACGCGCCGGACGAGCGCAGGCCAGTGTGCGTGCCGCGGGCTCGCGCCGATGGGCCGAAATGGGGCGCGATGGCGGCGCAGTTGGTGCGCAGCCGGTGCGCAGCCGGCGCGCCGCGCATGTGCTCAAGCCGTCACCACGCCGGCCCGGCCGTGTTCGACGACGACACGCGCCTGGGTGCCGAGCCGTGCCTCCGCACGGGCCGGAAACGGCGTGGCGCGGAACTCGCAGCTCGCGGTCTGCGGCGTGATCTCGATCAGCGCGTAGCCGCGCTCGTCACTGCGCGCATGCACCATGTCCGGGTTGCTGGAGCGCATCGCCGTCATCAGCGACTCCGACAAGCCCCGGCTGGTCAGCGAGCTGCAGACGAACTCGCTCGCCACGATCGGCGACGCCGCTTCGTTCGGTACCCGGCGCAGTTGCGCCGCCACGTGGCGGTGCACATCGCCGCCCAGGCACAGCACGTTGTCCACGCCGGGGTCGGCAATCGCGCGCAGCAGGCGCTCGCGCGCCTTGGGGTAGCCGTCCCAGCCGTCGGTGTGGATGCGCTCGCCCACCGGCGAGCGGATCGCGCTGGCGCTGATCTGGCTGCCCTGGCCCAGCAACTTCCAGCGCCGCGCGCTGGTGGCCAGGCCCTGCGCGAGCCAGCGCTCCTGCGCCATGCCGAACACGGTGCGGGCCTCGATGCCCAGTTCGTCGCAGGGTGCGCTGGCCCGCCCGCCTGCGCCGGCGCCGTCGGCGCAGGCCTGAACGCTGCGAAACTGCCGGTTGTCCAGCGTCCACAAATCGGCCAGGCGGCCCCAGGCGCAGCGGTCGTGGATGCGCATCGACGCGCCGTTGGGCGCCATGCCGGGCGACACCGGCAGGTGCTCGAAGTAAGCCTTGTAGGCGGCCGCGCGGCGTTGCAGGAAGGCCTGCGGCGTCATGCCGCTGGAGCTGTGATCGCCCGCGTAGTCGTTCTCCACCTCGTGGTCGTCCCAGGTCAGAACCCAGGGGTGGGCGGCATGCGCGGCGCGCAGGTCGGCGTCGAGCTTGTAGGTGGCGTGGCGGGCCCGATAGTCGTCCAGCGTTTTCGGAATCGGCCCTTCGTGCGCACGCAGGCGGTAGCGCGGGTTGGAAGACTCGTAGATGTAGTCGCCCACGAACAACACGAAATCAAGGTCGCGCGCCGCGATGTCGCGGTGCGCCACGAACGCGCCCTGCTCGTAGTGCTGGCACGACGCGAGCGCCAGCCGCAGGCGCGCCACGTCGGCATCCGGCGCCGGCGCTGTGCGCGTGCGGCCCGTGGGGCTGACGGCATCGCGCGTCATGAACCGGTAGAAGAACTGCGCGCCGCTGGGCAGGCCGCCCACCTCCACATGCGCGCTGTGCGCGTGTTCCGGCAGCGCCAGCACCTGGCCGCTGCGCAGGCCGCGTGAAAACCGCTCGTCGTCGGCCAACTCCCAGCGCAGGGCTATCCGCGCAGCCGGCAGGCCACCGCCGGCTTCGAGGGGAAACGGCGCCAGGCGTGTCCACAACACCACCGAGTCGGGTCGTGGCATGCCGCTTGCTACGCCCAGCGTGAAAGGAAATCCGCCCAGCGCCGGCTCCGCTGCTGCCGACGAAGGTCCGTGGCGGACCAACGTACCCGTGAACAAGCTCCCCAGCGCCATCAACGCGGCACGCCGATTCAGCCGATCCAGCAATGGACGAGGGATCATGACGGCCGAAAAAGTGCATCGCGAGGGTGCAGGTGCAGGTGCAGGTGCAGGTGCAGGTGCGGGTGGCGGATGTTCATCGCAATCTGTCTCCCTCTTTCGACGGATGGAAATATCGGGCTCGCTCTTCTATTGTCTGGTGGAAGAGCGCGCGCTGAATTGCACGAAGCCAACGCAGCACGCGTCGACCACCCACCGCCGGAGATTCACCATGACCGAAAGTTCATTGAAAAACCTGACCTGGGCCACGTTGGTGGCCGGTGTTGGCAGCGCGCTGTTGCTGGTGGTCATCGGTTGTGTCAAACCTTCGGCAGGGGGTGACAACAGCAGCGCGCTGCGCTCCGGCTTTTCGTCATCGGGCGAGCGCGGCGCACCGCAACAGCGCCACATCTCCAGCCAGGGCGCCCAGCGCGCGCGCGACACCGACCGGCCGTCGTCGCGCCACTGAACCGGTGCTCACTGCGCGGCCACGTACTTGTTGCCGGCGGCCTTGAAGCGCGCCACCGCCTTCTTCAGGTCGGTGTATTCCTCGCAGCCGAAGGTGCATACCTTGTCGAGCGTCGCCAGGCGTTGTTCTGCCTTGGCCAGATCGCCCAGGATCAGGTAGAGCTCACCCGAATACTCGAGCGCGCCGCGGTGCTTGGGGTCGATGCGAAGCGCCTCGTTGTAGTACTTCTCGGCACCGGCATGGTCGGGCGTGCCGGCCTTGCGCAGGCTGTAGCCCATCAGGTTGTTCCAGTCGGCGCTGGCGCTGTCGTTGACGCTCTTCAGTTCGTCGATCGCAGCGGCCCATTTTTTGTCGGCGATCTGGGCCCGCGCGGCGCTGAGCTTGTCGGGCGCGGCCGTGCTGGGAGTGGTGTCGGCGGCAAAGGCGTGGCTCAGGGCGAACGACAGCGCGGTGGCGGCCAGCAGGCGGGTGGTCAAGGTGTGCATCGAGGGTTCCTCGTGGCTGGGTTGAAAAGACACGCGGTGCGGTGTCTCGCATGAACAGACGAACTCAGGTGCCGTTTGGATGCGGGCCGGCGCAAAAGAAGTTTCGCCCACCCGCAGACCCAAGCCGCATTTGAACACCGCAGCGCAAGGCCCTGTCCTACAATCGCGCCCCCTCGCACCCGCCGCCACCGCCCATGTTCTGCGCCATCGACTTCGGCACTTCCAACTCGGCCATCGTCGTTCCGGACGGCGCCTCGGCGATGCGCCTGGTGGAGCTGGAGCCGGGGCACACCACGATGCCCACGGCGGTGTTCTATTTTGTCGAGGGGCGAGAGGACGCCGGCCCGCCACGCGCCTTCGGCCGGGCCGCAGTGGCCGCTTACGTTGACGGCATCGACGGCCGCCTGATGCGTTCGATGAAGAGCATCCTGGGCAGCAACCTGATCGACCAGACCACCGATGTCGGTGGCGGCCGAGGCGCCAAGTACCTGGACATCGTGGCCGGGTACCTGTTGCACCTGAAGACCCGCGCCGAAGCCCAGACCGGCGCGCCGATCACGCGCGCGGTGCTGGGCCGGCCGGTGTACTTTGTCGACGACGATCCGGTGCGTGACGCCCAGGCCGAGGCGGCGCTCTTGTCGGCCGCCCACCAGGTCGGCTTGCGCGACATCCACTTCCAGTACGAGCCCATCGCCGCGGCGTTCGACTACGAGCGCGGCGTCGACTGCGAGCAACGCGTGCTGGTGGCCGACATCGGCGGCGGCACGTCCGACTTTTCCATCGTGCGCGTGGGCCCCAAGCGCGCCGCCCGCCTGGAGCGCAAGGACGACATCCTGGCCAACCACGGGGTGCACATCGCCGGCACCGACTTCGACCGCCGCATTGAACTGGCGACCCTGCTGCCGGCGTTCGGCTACCGCTCCTTCGGCCCCAGCATCGGCGGCGCACCGCCGCGCGAGGTGCCCAGCAGCGTGTACTTCGACCTCGCCACCTGGCACCTCATCAACACCGTCTACAGCCCGCAGCGCGTGGCCGAGCTGCGCAACATGCGGGCGTTCTACGACAACGCGCTGCACCACCAGCGCCTGATGACGGTGCTGACCGAGCGCCTGGGCCACGAACTCGCGGCGCGCGCCGAGGCGGCCAAGATCGCCGTCGCCGAAGGCGGCGACACGCGGGTCGACCTGGGCCATGTCGAACATCGTCTGAGCCTGCCGGTGACCGAGCGCGAAGCGGTGCAGGCGATCGAGACCGACATCGACGCCATCGTGCATGCCGCGCGTGTGACCGCGACCCAGGCCGGCCTGAAGGCCGACGCCATCGACGCGCTGTATTTCACCGGCGGCTCGACCGGCCTGCGCCTGCTGGCCCAGCGCATCGCCGCCGCGTTTCCGGCCGCCCGCGTGGTTCGCGGCGACCGCTTCGCCAGCGTGGCCACCGGGCTGGGCCTGCATGCGCGCCGCTGGTTCGCCGGCCGTGCCTGAGTGCCCGCTGCGGCGGCTACCCCTGCGCCAGCACCCGCGCCAGCGCCACCGCCGTGGCTTCGACGTTGGACGAGTTCAAGCCCGCCACGCACATGCGCCCGGAGCGCACCAGGTAGACCGCGTGCTGTTCGCGCAGCACGTCCACCTGGGCGGCCGACAGGCCGGTGTAGCTGAACATGCCGCGCTGGGTCAGGACGTACTCAAAATTGCGGCCGGGCACCTTGGCCCGCATCACCGCGTGCAGCTTGATCCGCATCGCCAGGATGCGCTCGCGCATCGCGGCCAGCTCGGCTTCCCACAGCGTGCGCAGTTCGGGATCGGTGAGCACCGTGGCCACGATCTGGCCGCCATGGATCGGCGGGCTGCTGTAGTTGCGGCGCACGTTGAACTTGAGCTGGCCCAGCACGTTGACCGCCTGCGCCGCATC
>JANORB010000138.1:0-25920 GCA_031415135.1 Methylibium sp. | reverse complement strand
TTGATGTCGGCCGCGCCCAGGTGCAGCCCCTTGCTCACCGTGGGCGCCAAAGAGCGCTTGACCTCGACCGCCCAGCGCCGCCCACCCGGCAGGTCGAGCACCAGATCGATTTCGGCACCTGCGGCGGTGCGGTAGAAGAAGGCTTGGGTGCCCTCGGGCGCGGCGGCGATCAGGTTCTCGATGACCAGCCCTTCCCAACTGCCGCCGGCCACCGGGTGCCCGAGCACCGCGTCCAGGTCCGGCAGGCCCAGCAGGGTGTGCACCAGGCCGCTGTCGCGCACATAGACCTTGGGCGAGCGCACCAGGCGCTTGCCAGCGTTGCCGACCCAGGGGGGCAGGCGGCGCACCAGCATCAGGTCGCTCATCAGGTCGAGGTAGCGCGCCACGGTCTGGCCGCTCACGGCCAGCGACGCGGCGATCTTGGCCGCATTCAGCAACTGCCCCTGTTCGTGCGCCAGCATGGTCCAGAAGCGGCGCAGCGTTTTGGCCGGAATGCGCGGGCCGAGCTGAGGAATATCGCGTTCGAGGTAAGTCTTGATGAATTGGCCGCGCCAACGCTGGCTGGCAGCATGGGTGCGGGCCAGGTAGGCGTCTGGGAACCCGCCGCGCAGCCACAGCGTGTCCAGCGCACGTGGCCCGTCAATGGCGGCTTCGCCCACCAGGAAGGGCGTGAGCTCGAACGTGGCGAGCCGGCCCGCCAAGCTCTCGGACGACTGTTGCAACAGCGCGCCGGTGACTGAGCTGAGCAGCAGAAACTGGCCGGCGCGCCGGCCGGCCCGGCGGCGCTTGTCGATCACGCCGCGCAAGGTGGCAAACAGCCCGGGCATGCGCTGCACCTCATCGAGCACGACCAGTTTGTCCGACTGGAGCGCAAGATAGGCCTCGGGCTCGCTGAGTTTGGCTGCGTCTGCAGGCGATTCGAGGTCGAGATAGATCGAGTTGGCGCTGCCTTGGGCAAGCTCCAAGGCCAGCGTGGTCTTGCCGACCTGGCGCGGCCCAAGGATCGCGACGGCGGGAAATTCGGCCAGCAGGCGTTGCAGAGCGGGCAGGTGTTCTCGACTTCTCACCATTGCAATTATTCCATGACGCGGAAGATTTGCAATGTTCTGCATCTCGCTTTGGCGCCGCCCGGCGTGCCGCCGCTGTTGGGCTGCCGAGACACCGCGCACCCGACCCCACTGACCCTGGAAGCGAGGCCGGCGTCTCCAACACTCAGGTACGTTGGATGCACGAGTTGGGGTTTTTACCAGTCTGATAGCGCAAAGAAGTACAAGCAATCGCACCTTGGATACCAATGCGCGCATCAAGCTTTGACTATCTTTGCAGCACCGACTGTCCAACACGTCGGACCGCCAACTCACTTCGGAACCACAGGAGACTTTCCATGACCCTCAAAGCATCGCTCGCCCTCGCCTTCGGCCTGGCTGCGGCAGCCGGCGCCGCATCGGCCGCAGACCTGGTGATCGCCACCGTGAACAACGGCCACATGATCGAGATGCAGAAGCTCACGCCGCATTTCGAGAAGGCCAACCCGGGCATCAAGCTGAAGTGGGTGACGCTGGAAGAAGGCGTGCTGCGCCAGCGCGTAACGACTGACATCGCCACCAAGGGCGGGCAGTTTGACGTGATGACGATCGGCATGTACGAGACCCCGATCTGGGGCAAGAAGGGCTGGCTCAACGAGATCAAGCCCGATGCCGCGTATGACGTGGACGACCTGCTGCCTGCCATGCGCAACGGCCTGTCGGTCGACGGCAAGCTGTACGCCGCGCCGTTCTACGGCGAGAGCTCGATGCTGATGTACCGCAAGGACCTGACCGACAAGGCCGGCATCAAGTTCTCCGAGCGCCCCACGTGGGTGGAAGTGCGCGACGCCGCGGCCAAGATCCATGACCCGAAAGGAGGCGTGTACGGCATCTGCCTGCGCGGCAAGCCGGGCTGGGGCGACAACATGGCCTTCATCACCACCATGGTCAACAGCTTCGGCGGCCAGTGGTTCGACATGGGCTGGAAGCCGCAACTGGAGTCCAAGCCGTGGAAGGACGCGGTCACGTTTTATGTCGACCTGCTGAAGAACTACGGCCCGCCCGGCTCGTCGGCGAACAGCTTCAACGAGATCCTGGCGCTGTACAACTCGGGCAAGTGCGGCATGTGGATCGACGCGACCATCGCCGCCTCGTTCATCACCGACCCCAAGCAGAGCAAGGTGGCCGACAAGGTGGCGTTTGCGCAAGGCCCGTACAGCGCCACGCAAAAGGGCGCGAACTGGCTCTGGGCCTGGGCCCTGGCGGTTCCGGCCGGCACCAAGAACGCGGCCGATGCGCAGAAGTTCATTGCCTGGGCCACGTCCAAGGAATACATCAACCTGGTGGCCAAGGAAAAGGGCTGGGCTGCGGTGCCCACCGGCACGCGCAAGTCGACCTACGCGAACCCCGAGTTCCTGAAGGCCGCATCGTTTGCCGAAGCCGAGAAGAAGGCCATCGACAGCGCCAACCCGAACGACAGCACCTTGCCCAAGAGCCCGTACGTGGGCGTGCAGTTCGCGGCCATCCCGGAGTTCCAGGCGATCGGCATTGCGGTCGGCCAGCAGATGAGTTCGGCGCTGGCCGGCAAGGTGACGGTGGACGCGGCCTTGAAGGCGGCGCAGCTTGCCACCGAGCGTGAGATGAAGAAGGGCGGCTACTACAAGTAAGCCTCGCCGCTTTCGTGCTCCCTCCTCCATGCACGGGGAGGGAGCCGGCTCCCCCATTGGCTCATTCCACCGGCATCGCCATGAACCGCCTGCTGC
Organism: Methylibium sp.; assembly: GCA_031415135.1. Taxonomy (GTDB): domain Bacteria; phylum Pseudomonadota; class Gammaproteobacteria; order Burkholderiales; family Burkholderiaceae_C; genus LGRD01. The sequence goes on along the minus strand of JANORB010000138.1, from coordinate 23,132 downwards.
CCCGTGCCCTGCTCGCTCCGGCCGTGACCACGCTGCTGCTGTGGATGATCGTGCCGCTGGCGATGACGCTGTACTTCTCGGTCGTCCACTACAACCTGATGCAGCCGGGCGACAAGGACTTTGTCGGCCTGGCGAACTTCGAGTACTTCGTCACCGACCCGGACTTCGGCGCCTCGGTGGTCAACACGCTGGTGTTGTTGGGCGCGGTGATCGCGATCACGGTGGTCTTTGGCGTGGCGCTGGCGCTGCTGGTCAACGAGCCCTTCCCCGGCCGCGGCATCGTGCGCGTGCTGCTGATCTCGCCCTTCTTCGTGATGCCCACGGCCAATGCGCTGCTGTGGAAGCACATGATGATGAACCCGATCTACGGTGTGCTGGCACAGGTGTGGATATTCTTCGGCAGCACGCCGGTCGACTGGCTCACCGACCACCCGCTGTTCTCGGTGATCGTGATGGTGGCCTGGCAATGGCTGCCGTTCGCCTGCCTGATTTTCATCACCTCGCTGCAATCGCTCGACCGCGACCAGATGGAAGCGGCCGGCATGGACGGCGCCAACGCGCTGCAGAAATTCTGGTTCCTGGTGCTGCCGCACCTGGCGCGGCCGATCGCCGTGGTCATCATGATCGAGATGATTTTTTTGATGAGCGTGTTCGCCGAGATCTTCACGACGACCGGCGGCGGGCCGGGCAACGAGAGCACCAACGTCGCGTTCCTGATCTTCAAGCAGGCGCTGATGAATTTCGATGTCGGCGTGGCCTCGGCCGGCGCGCTGTTCGCGGTGCTGCTGGCCAACATCGCGGCGGTGTTTCTGATCCGCATGATCGGCAAGAACCTGGATCGGTGAGGCACATCACATGAATCACATCGCGCTCATCGTCCGCACACTCGCCGCCTGGCTGGTCACGCTTTTTTTGGTGTTCCCGCTGATCTGGCTGTTCCTGACCGCGTTCAAGACCGAGCTGCAGGCGATTGCCGTGCCGCCGGAACTGTTCTTCACGCCGACCCTGGAGAACTTCGCCGAGGTGCAGGTGCGCAGCGACTACCTGCTGTTCGCCAAGAACTCGGTCATCACCAGCGTGGTCTCGACGATTCTGGGCCTGGCGATTGCCGCGCCGGCGGCGTACTCGATGGCGTTCTTTCGCACCAAGCGCACCCGCGACATCCTGATGTGGATGCTGTCCACCAAGATGATGCCCGCCGTGGGCGCGCTGGTGCCGGTGTACGTGATCGCGCAGACCGCCGGCATGCTGGACACGCTGACCGGCCTGATCTTCCTGTTCACCTTGTCCAACCTGCCGATCATGGTGTGGATGCTGTACTCCGGCTTCAAGGACATCCCGCCCGACATCCTGGAGGCCGCCCGCATGGACGGCGCCAACGTGTGGGGCGAGTTCGTCCACGTGATCCGCCCGCTGGCGATGGGCACGCTGGCCTCGACCGGCCTGCTGTGCCTGGTGTTGAGCTGGAACGAGGCCTTCTGGTCGCTCAACCTCAGCTCGGCCAAGGCCGGCACCCTGGCCACGCTGATCGCGTCGTACTCCAGCCCCGAGGGCTTGTTCTGGGCCAAGCTGTCGGCCGCCTCGTTGATGGCGATTGCGCCGATCGTGGTGTTCGGCTGGTTCAGCCAGAAGCAGCTGGTGCAGGGCCTCACGTTCGGCGCCGTCAAGTGAACCTGATGAATCGAGACGGAGACTGACATGGCCTTCCTGCAACTCAAGGGCATCGAGAAACATTTCGGCGCGGTGCATGCCATCAAGGGCATCGACCTGGTCATCGAAAAAGGCGAGTTCGTCGTCTTCGTCGGGCCGTCGGGCTGCGGCAAGTCGACCTTGCTGCGGCTGATCGCGGGGCTGGAGCCGATCGACGGCGGCAGCTTGATGCTCGACGGCCGCGACATCACCCAACTGCCCTCGTCCAAGCGCGACCTGGCGATGGTGTTCCAGTCGTACGCGCTGTACCCGCACATGAGCGTGGCCGACAACATGTCGTTCGCGCTGCGGCTGGCCAACGTCGACAAGGCGGTCATCAAAGAGAAAGTGCAGCGCGCGGCCGAAATCCTGAACCTCGGCGCCTACCTCACGCGCACCCCGCGCGAGCTGTCGGGCGGGCAGCGCCAGCGCGTGGCGATCGGCCGCGCGATCGTGCGCGCGCCCAAGGTGTTTTTGTTCGACGAACCGCTGTCCAACCTGGACGCCGCGCTGCGCGGGCAGACGCGGCTGGAGATCGTCAAGCTGCACCGCGAACTGGGCGCCACCACGATCTACGTGACCCACGACCAGGTCGAGGCCATGACCATGGCCGACCGCGTGGTGGTGTTGCGCGACGGCGCGATCGAGCAGGTGGGCTCGCCGCTCGACCTGTACGACCGGCCGGCCAACCGCTTCGTGGCGCAGTTCATCGGCACGCCGCAGATGAACGTCATCGACACCGCCGCGTTGCCGGCGCTGGGCCACATCGTCGGCGCCGACACCGGCCGCGGCGGCACGCCCGACGGTTTCATCGGCGTGCGGCCCGAGCATGTGCTGCTGCGCCCGGCCGGCAGCGGGCGGATCGCGGCGCGGGTCGAGGTGGTCGAATCGCTCGGCGCCGACACGCTGATCTACACCAACACCGCCACCGCCGCGCCGGTGGACAAGGCTGTGGACAAGCCTGTTGGCAACACTGTGAATGCCGCTCTGGACAAACGCGCGCGCACCAGTATCAGCGCCAGCGCCGGCGTGACGATCGTGGCACGCCAGAACACCCGCACTGCGTTGCGCGCCGGAGACCTGGTGGGGATCGACATCGCGCCGTCATCCTTCCATCTTTTCGATCGGCAGGGCCACACCGTGGCTCGGCCCCAGTGAGGCCGTCTTGAATCCTTCCGCCGCAGCGCCCGCCAGCCCCAACGTCATCCTGCACCTCGGCCTGGGCTCGTTCCACCGCGCGCACCAGGCCGTCTACCTGCATCACCTGATCGAGCGCGGCGACACGCGCTGGTCCAGCGTCGGCGGCAACATCCGGCCCGACATGGACGAGACGCTGGCCGCCCTGGTGCGGCAGCACGGCGAGTACACGCTGGAGACGGTGTCGCCGGCCGGCGAACGGCGCTACGAACGGATTCGCTCGATCCGCGAGGTGGTGCCGTTCGAGCCCGGCCTGGCGCGCTTGATCGAGGTCGGCGCGCAGGCCAGCACGCGCATCGTGTCGTTCACCGTCACCGAGGCGGGCTACTACCTCGACGCCAAGAACCAGCTCGACCTGAGCCATGCCGACCTGCGCGCCGACCTCGAAGGCCAGGCCTGCCGCACGATCTACGGCGCCGTCAGCGCGATCCTGCGCGAGCGTGTGCGGCGCGGCGGTGCGCCGGTGACGCTGCTGAACTGCGACAACCTGCGCAGCAACGGCGAACGTTTTCGCGCCGGGCTGCTGGACTTTCTGGCGCGCCGCGGCGAGGCCTCGCTGCGCGATTGGGTCCAGGCCCACACGAGTTGCCCGAACAACATGGTCGACCGCATCACCCCGCGCCCGCTGCCCGACGTGGCCGAGCGCGTGCAGGCCGCCACCGGCTGGGCCGACCGCGCGCCGGTGATGGGCGAGAGCTTCATCCAGTGGGTCATCGAAGACCGCTTCATCGCCGGCCGCCCGGCGTGGGAGGCGGTGGGCGCGCAAATGGTCGATTCGGTCCATGCGTTCGAAGAAGCCAAGATCCGCGTGCTCAACGCCACGCACAGCTGCATCGCCTGGGCCGGCAGCTTGCGCGGGCTGACCTACATCCACGAAGGCGTGGCGGTGCCCGAGATCCGGGCCATGGCGTTCGACTACGTGACGAACGACGTGATCCCCTGCCTCGACAGCCCCGCGCACCCGTGCCCGATCGACCTGGCCGCCTACCGCGACGTGGTGCTCGACCGCTTCAGCAACCCGCACCTGATGGACACCAACCAGCGCGTGGCGATGGACGGCTTCAGCAAGATCCCCGGTTTCATCGTGCCGACCTTGCGCGAATGCCTGGCGCGCGGCGCGCCGATGATCAGCACGGCCATGCTGCCGGCGTTGTTCTTCGCCTTCCTCGGCCGCTGGCACCGGGGTGGGCTGGCGCAGGACTACCAGGACGGCGTGATGGACCCGGCGGTCGCGCATGCGTTCTTCGACGCGCCCGATCCGCTGGCCGCGTTTGCGCGCGACCCGCTGTTGTGGGGGCCGCTGGCCGGCAACACCGACCTGCTGGCGGCGCTGCGGCTCGCGCACGCCCGTGTGCTCGACTTCATTGGAGACGCTGATGCCTGAATCACAACGCCTGGCCGGCAAGCACGCGCTGTTGACCGGTGCCGGTGGTGGCATCGGCCTGGCCGTGGCGGCGGCCTATCTGCGCGAGGGCGCGCGCTGCACCGTGGTCGACCTGGCCGCCGAGCCGTCGGCTGATTTCAGCGCGCTGAGGGCGCGGCACGCCGAAGCGCTGCACTACGTCAGTGCCAACGTGGCCAGCGCCACCGACATTGCCGCCATGGTGGCGGCGGCACGGGCACAGTTCGGCACCATCGACGTGCTGTTCAACAACGCCGCGATCTTCACGCTGGCGCCGCTGCTGGAGGCCACCGAGGCCGACTACCAGCGTGTCTTCGATGTCAACGTGAAGGGCATGTTCTTCGTGATGCAGGCGGTGCTGCGCCAGATGGTCGAGGCCGGCGCGGGCTCTGAAGCCAAGGGCCGCAACGTGATCAACATGGCCTCGCAGGCCGGCCGGCGCGGCGAGGCGCTGGTGGCGCACTACTGCGCCAGCAAGGCGGCGGTGATCAGCTACACGCAGAGCGCCGCACTCGCGATGGCGCCGCACGGCATTCGCGTCAACGGCATTGCCCCCGGGGTGGTCGACACGCCGATGTGGGCCGAGGTCGACGCGCTGTTCGCCCGCTTCGAAGGCCTGCCGCTCGGCGAGAAAAAACGCGCCGTCGGTCTGGCCGTGCCGCTGGGCCGCATGGGCGAGCCCGCCGACCTGGCCGGCGCGGCCGTATTCCTGGCCAGCGACGAGGCGCGCTACATCACCGCCCAGACACTCAACGTCGATGGTGGAAACTGGATGAGCTGAAGCGGCACACTCCACCCCTTGATGAACAGCAAATCCATACGCGCCCCGGAGCTGGAACACGACTTCGTGCGTGACCCCGCGCTGGGCTACGAGCCGCACGGCAGTTACGGCTATGTGCGCTGCCTGGAACACGGCTTCCCGAACCCGCTGGTGCGCTGGCACTACCACGAAGAATACGAGCTGCACCTGATCGTGCGCACCCACGGCCGCGTGTTCGTGGGCGACTACATCGGCCACTTCGAACCCGGCCACCTGGTGCTCACCGGCCCGCGCCTGCCGCACAACTGGATCTCCACCGACGTGACCCCCGAAGGCGTGGCGGTGCGCGACCGGGTGCTGCAATTTTCCGACGCGCCGCTGCGCGATTCGGCCGCGCTGATCCCCGAGTTGCAGGAGGTGCTACCGCTGCTGGAGCGGGCCCGCCACGGCATCGAATTCTTCGGCATGAGCGAGCTGACCGCCGAACGGCTGGACCGCATCAAGAACAGCCACGGGCTGCGCCGCTTCGCGGAGTTTCTGGACCTGATGGGCGAGTTGTCGCGCTGCGCCGACATGCGCGCCTTGTCGACCGTGCAATTGCAAAGCTTCGAGGACGACGCCTCGCTGGCGCAGCTCAGCGGCATCGTCGACTGGGTCACCGAACACAGCGCCGAGCAATTCTCGATGGCCGAGGTGTGCCTGCGGGTGGGCATGGGCGAGAGCAAGTTCTCGCGCTACTTCCGGCGCGCCACCGGCAACACCTTCACCGACTTCGTGAACCGCTTGCGCATCAATCGCGCCTGCCAGTTGCTGATGGAGACCGATCGCTACATCACCAACATCTGCTACGACGTGGGCTTCAACAACGTGGCCAACTTCAACCGGCGCTTTCTGGAACTCAAGGGCATGACGCCGAAGGAGTTTCGCCTTCAGGCGGGCGGGCGCTTCGGCACCCGGGCCTGAAGGGCGCCGCCGAGCACGATTCCCGGCCCGGGCGAATAATCGCTCGCTTCGTTTCCACACAAGCCGTTGCGCGCTGTCCGCAACCGGCGGCCGGCCATGCCTCGACTGCTCTACTTCCTCGCCTTGTGCAACCTGGTTCTGGGCACCGGCGCGTTCCTCGTCAACGGCATCCTCGCGCTGGTCAGCGTCGGGCTCGGTGTCAGCGTGGCCGCAGCCGGGCAGGCGATGACGGTGTACGCGCTGTCCACCGCCCTGCTGGCGCCGCTGGCGCTGGTGGCCACCGGCCGCTGGCCGCGCAAAAGGGCGCTGGTGCTGGGGCTGGTGGTGTTTGCCGTGGGCAGCCTGGTGTGCGCCCTGGCGACCAGCCTGGCGGTGCTGCTGGCCGGCCGCGCGCTGATGGGCGTAGGCGCCATGTTCACGCCGTTGGCCGCCAGCATCGCGGTGGCGCTGGTGCGCCCGGCCCAGCGGGGTCGCGCGCTGTCGCTGGTGTTCCTGGGCATGAGCATGAGCTATGTGGTGGGGCTGCCGCTGGGCGCCTGGCTCGGCTACCACTACGGCTGGCAGTGGCCGGTGGCGCTGGTCGGCGGCCTGGCCGCGCTCAGCGCGTTGGCGCTGGTGATCCTGTGCCCCAGGAACATCGCGGCGCCGGGGGCCAGCTTCAACGGCCTCGCGCCGCTGCTGCGCAGTGCGCCGGTGCTGTGGGCGCTGGTGCTGACCTTGCTGTACTTCGTCGCCATCTTCGTGGTGTTCGCCTTCATCGGCCCGGTGTTGCAGGCGCTGAACCCGATGTCGACCCAGCGCCTGAGCTTCACGCTGATGCTGTTCGGCGTGTCGGGCGTGATCGGCACCGTGGTGGGCGGCTGGGCCAACGACCGCTTCGGCGCGCCGCGCACCCTCAGGGTCCAGCTCGGCGTGCTCGCCGGCATGATGGCGCTGGTGCCGCTGACCCAGGGCAACTACGCGCTGATGGCGGCGGTGTTCTTTGCCTGGGGCGTCGCCGGCTTCGGCATGATGACGCCGCAGCAGTCGCGCATGGCCCTGCTGTCGCCGGCGCAAACACCGGTGCTGCTGTCGATCAACACCTCGATGCTGTACTTCGGCACCGCCCTCGGCTCGGCGGTGGGTGGCGCGGTCTCGGGCAGCGTGGGCTTTGGCCATCTGGCCTGGGTGGGGGTGCCGTTTGCGCTGGCGGGGCTGGGCACGCTGTGGATCAGCGCCGGCAAAGCCCGGCTTCTCAAAACGGCCTGAACCGGCTTGCCGGGTAGAATCGATGCATCAGCACAGACCTCAGTCACTGCGCTGCCGTCAACTCTGACGCGAATCCCTGGGGCTGAAACCCGATTCGGCCCGACACCTCTTCTGCCTGCGACTGGCGCTCGACAACCCGAGCGACAGGCCGATCTTCTCTTTGGAATCCCCATGTCTTTTGACACCCTCGGCCTGGCCGAGCCGCTGCTGCGTGCCGTGCACGAACAGGGCTACACCACCCCTACCCCGATCCAGATGCAGGCCATTCCCGCCGTGTTGTCGGGTGGCGACGTGATGGGCGGCGCGCAGACCGGCACCGGCAAGACCGCCGGCTTCGTGCTGCCGATGCTGCACCGCTTGATGGCCACCCCCGCCGTGCGCGACGCACGCGGCCGCCTGCCGATCCGTGCGCTCATCCTGACCCCCACGCGCGAACTGGCCGCGCAAGTCGAAGAAAGCGTGCGTGTCTACGGCAAGCACAGCAAGCTCACCAGCATGGTGATGTTCGGCGGCGTCGGCATGCAGCCGCAGATCGACCGGTTGCGCAAAGGCGTCGACATCCTGGTCGCCACCCCTGGCCGCTTGCTCGACCACCACCAGCAGCGCACGCTGGACCTGAGCCACGTGCAGATCTTCGTGCTCGACGAAGCCGACCGCATGCTCGACATGGGCTTCATCCACGACATCAAGAAAGTGCTGGCCATCGTCCCGGCACAGAAACAAAGCCTGCTGTTCAGCGCCACCTTCAGCGACGAGATCAAGGCGCTGGCCGACCGCTTGCTGAACGCGCCGGTGCTGATCGAAGTGGCGCGCCGCAACCAGACCGCCGACACCATCGCGCAAAGGGTCCACCCGGTGGGCCGCGAGATGAAGAAGGACTTGCTCAGCCACCTGATCACGCAGAACGACTGGCACCAGGTGCTGGTGTTCACGCGCATGAAGAGCGGCGCCAACAAGCTGGTGGAGTATTTGCTCAAGCAGAACATCACCGCGATGGCCATCCACGGCAACAAGAGCCAGAGCGCGCGCACCAAGGCGCTGGCCGACTTCAAGGCCGGTGAGCTGACCGTGCTGGTGGCAACAGACATCGCCGCGCGCGGCATCGACATCGACCAGCTGCCGCACGTGGTGAATTACGAGCTGCCCAACGTGCCCGAAGACTATGTGCACCGCATCGGCCGCACCGGCCGCGCCGGCTCGCAAGGCGAGGCGGTGTCGCTGGTGTGTGTGGACGAAAACGGTTTCCTGCGCGACATCGAGCGGCTCATCAAGCGTGAGATTCCGAAGGAAATCATCCCCGGCTTCGCACCGCTGGCGAACGAGAAACCCGAGCCCATCGTGCTCGGCCGCATGGTGATCGGTGAAGGCGCATCTCGCGGCGGCCACCGCCACCACGCAAACGGACGCGGTGGCCACGGTGGTGGTGGCGGTGGCGGCGGCGGACATGCCGGCCGCGGCCGCAACGATGGGCGCTCCAGCCCGCCGTCGCGTGGCACCGCCCCGGCGCCGCGCGCACCGGCGCGCGAAGCGCAAGGCCAGCAGCCGCCCCGGCCGCAGGGCCCGCGCCCCGAGGGCCAACGCAGCGGCCGCCCACCCACTCGGCTGACCCAGCCCAAGCGCTGAAGCGCGCGACGCGGGCCGGCGCGCGGGTTACAGTGCCCGCATGCCGCGCCCCTCCGAGCCTCAACGAACGGCCCTGCTGGCCGGCGCCACCGGCCTGATCGGCCGGGCGCTGTTGCCACGCTTGTTGAACAGTGGCCGCTACAGCCAGGTCCATGTGCTGCTGCGCCGCGCCGCGCCGGAGCTGGCCGCCGGCCCTGGCCTGCGCCCCCACATTGTTGACTTCACCCGGCTGCCGCAGCCCTTTCCAACGGTGGACGACGCCTACATCACGCTGGGCACCACGATCAAGCTGGCCGGCTCTGAAGCGGCGTTCCGCGCGGTCGATTTCGACTTCGTGCTGAACACCGCCAAAGCCGCCAAGGCCGCCGGTGCGCGGCGTGTGGCCGTGGTGTCGGCGCTGGGCGCGAACCCGCGCTCGCGCGGCTTCTACAACCGTGTCAAAGGCGAGATGCAGGCGGCGCTGGCGCAGCTCGGGTTTGAATCGGTGAATCTGGCGCAGCCCTCGCTGCTGCTGGGCGACCGCGCCGCGCTGGGCCAGCCGGTGCGTGCCGGTGAGGTGTGGGCCGCCCGGCTGCTCGCCCCGGTGATGCGCCTGGTGCCGGCCGGTGTGCGCCCGATTCAAGCCGAGGCGGTGGCCGCGGCGCTGCTGGCCGCCAACCTGGCCGGCCGGCCCGGGGTCCACATCCTTTCGTCGGCGGCGATGCAGCCGGCCGGAACCCGCACTTGATGCCGTCTCGCATGCCCGGCCCGGCATCCATCACCCGCTTGCAACCGGTGGCCATCGGGCTGATGCTGCTCGCGCTCGCGCTGCTGCTGGCGGGCTGGTTGTTCCCGGAACTCTGGCGGCCCGCCTTCGCGCGCCAGCGGCCGCTGGCCTTTGTGCTGCTCGGTGCGGGTTCGCTGTTGATGTGGTGGCACGCCCGACGCGACGCCGAGCGGCAGCGCAAGGTCGCGCTGGCGTCGCTCACGCACAGTTCGTTGACCCCGTACGAGTTTGCGCCGGAAACGCTGCTGATGGAGGAGGCGCCCGAGCCCGCCCCGGCGCCGGTGGACATTGGCCTGGACACCGCCGGCGCCGATCCCGCCCCTGCGGCAGACTCGCCGCCGTGGAGCACCGCGCTGCTGCGCGCGCTTGAATGGCGGCGTTTCGAAGCGCTGTGCGAAGAAATCTTCAAGCAGGACGGCTACGTGACGAAGTCGGAATTGAACGGCTCCGACAGCGGCGCCGACATCTGGCTGCACTCGCGGCTCGACTTGCGCCAGGCGGTGCGCATGGTCCAGTGCCGACCCTGGAGCGCGACGCCGATTGGCGTCGTGGCGGTGCGCGAATTTCTCGGCGCGATGGTGGACGCCGGGCTCAAGTCGGGCGCGTTGATGACGCCCGGCAGCTTCACCGCCGAGGCCGAAACGCTGGCGCGGCGCCACGCCATCACGCTCGTGCCTGGGCCCGACCTGCTGGCGTTGATCGGCAAGCGCGCGCCCGAGCTGCAACAGCAATTGCTGCGGGTGGCCACCGAAGGCGAGTACAGCCGCCCGACCTGCCGCCGCTGCGGATTGAAAATGGTGGCGCGAGGCCATGCTTCCGCCGGCTTGACACATTGGGTGTGCGAAGGCGCACCCGACTGCGAGGGCACGCTCGACTGGAGCGCGGGGCCGCCATGAAACCGCGCCTCGAATTACCGCCGCTGTTCTGGCTGGCGCTGGCCATCGCCAGTTTTGTCGCCGCGCTCGTGGTGTGGCAAGACCAGCGCATCGACCGCCTGCGCCCGCCGCCCATCGGAACACCGGCGCCGCTGGCCGCACCGCTGCCCGGCGTGGAGCCGGCGCCAACAGCCCGCCCCGCGCCGCCGGCCCCCGCACCGGCCGCTGCCGACGGTGCCGCGGCGCCGGCGCGGCAGATCGACCCGGCGGCGGGACGGCAGGTGCTGCGCTGCGTCAGCAAAGGCCGCGTGACCTACCGCGACCTCAACGCCGGCTGCCCCGACGGCGCGTCTGAAAAGATCACCGTGTTCCCGACCGAGGGCGTGGGAAAACCGCAGTGAGCCCGGACGCCGCTGACGGCGTGGCCTGGGTGTTCGTGGACGCGGCCTGCATCGTGGTCAACAAACCCGGCAGCCTGCCGTCGGTGCCGGGCCGCGGCGCGCACTTGCAGGACTGCATGGCCGCGCGGGTGCGGGCCCGCTACGCCGATGCGCTGGTGGTGCACCGGCTCGACATGGCCACCTCCGGCCTGCTGCTGTTCGCGCGCGGCGTGCAGGCGCAGCGCCGCCTGAGCGACTCCTTTGCGCGCCGCGAAGTCGACAAGCGTTATGTCGCGGTGGTGCATGGCCTGGTGGCCCAGCCGGCGGGCGACATCGACCTGCCGCTGCTGGCCGACTGGCCCAACCGGCCGCGCCAGCGGGTCGACCTCGAACACGGCAAACCCTCGTTGACACACTACGAGGTGCTCGGCCGAGACGCAGTCGAGCACACCACGCGCCTGGCGCTGCGGCCCCGGACCGGGCGCTCGCACCAGTTGCGGGTTCACCTGCAGGCGCTCGGCCATCCGATCCTGGGCGATGCACTGTACGCACCGCCGCAGGTTCAGGCCCAGGCCGACCGGCTGCTGCTGCATGCCGATGGGTTGGCGTTTGCGCACCCGGTCAGCGGCGCGCGCGTCTGCTTCGAGGCCGCGGCGCCGTTCTGATGCGCGCGGCGCGTCAAGTCTCTTCGCGCCTGGCCTTAGCGCGCGCCTTGCCGGCCTTGCCGCGCAGCTTCCACTGCGCAAGAAGCTGTTGGCGCTCCAGCACGCTCATCGTGTCGCGGCGCGATTCACGCAGCAGCTTGTGGTAGTTGCGCAGCCGGTCACCGGGCACACCGTCGCGCACCGCGCAACCCGGTTCGTCCTGGTGCCTGCAATCGCGAAACCGGCACTGCGGCGCCAGCGCCTCGATGTCGCCAAAGCTGGCCGCCAGCATGGCCTCGTCCACATCGGGGCGCAGCGCGCGCAGCCCCGGTGTGTCGATCACGCACGCGCCCGACGGCAGCCGGTGCAGCGAGCGCGACGTGGTGATGTGCTTGCCCCGGCTGTCGTGCGCGCGCACCGCGCCGGTGTCTTGCACCAGAGCGCCGAGCAAGGTGTTGGTCAGCGTCGATTTGCCCGCGCCCGACGAACCCAGCAGCACCAGCGTCTGCCCGGCGCCGGCGTACGGGCTCAGCAACTGCGCCGTCAACGCGGCGGTGGCATCGACGACCAGCACATCGACGCGCGCGCAAACCCGGCTGCGCAGCGCCGCCACCCGGGACTGCAATTCATCGGGCCTGGCGGCGGCCACATCGGCCTTGGTGAGCACGATCACCGGCGCAACGCCGCTGCCGTGCACCAGCGCCAGGTAGCGCTCGAGCCGGCGCAGGTTGAAATCGTCGTCCAGGCCCATCACCAGCAAGGCCCAGTCGACATTGCTGACCACCGGGTGGCGGCGCCCGTCGGCGTCGCGCCTGGCGATGTGCGACCGCGGTGGCACGCGGGCGTGCACCCAGGCCTGCCCGTGCGGCTCGGCGCCCACCAGGCCCCAGTCGCCGACGGCCAGCGCCGTGCCGTCGTCCAGCAGCGCGCGCGACAGGCGCGGCAGCATGCGGGCGCTGATGTCGCCCAGGCCATCGTGCAGGCGAACCGTTTCGCGGTGCACCTCGGTCACCCGCGCCAGGCGCAATGGCGGGTCGTCCATGTCAGGCAGAGCGGCCGCCGCGGCGGCCAGGGCGGGCGTCAAGCCCAGTGAGCGCAGGCGCTCGAATTCGATCTCGATCATGGTGGTGTCTGAACCTCGGAGTCGCACGGCGCCGAGCCGCCAGGGCCAAGCGCCAATCGGCCCGCGCGCGAGCGCAGGCAGCGAATGTGTGAACGGGTCAGCCGCGTGCAGACGACGCAGGCGGGAGGTCAGGCCTCGGAGGGTTCGTGCCCGATGTGGGGCACGCGATCCAATTCTTGTGAGGTGAACCCGAGGTCAGGCAGCGGCCGACATGGGAGCAGTGGCTTGGTGGGACATGGGGCACCTCCCGCGGGTTGGGTTGGCTTGGGTTGGGCGCGCGGCCAATGCAGGCCGGCGCGGCGCGAGTGTTCCACAAGCCAGGCCACCCGGTCAATGCCCCGCCCGGCCCGGGACTTCGGGGCCCTTGTTTTTTGCCCATAGAGACAAACATCCTTGAAGGGTTGGTGCGCCCTCGTATCATTCGCATCGTCAGCCTCCCGCTGGTTGGTTCTGCAAAGTGGTTCTGCAAAGGAAACTGAACATGAAAAGCTTGATCCTGGCCCTCTCGATGACCGTGGCCGCGGCCGGCTTCGCTCCGGCCACGGCGGACGCCAAACGAATCGGTGGCGGCTCGTCGTCCGGCATGAAGCGCGACATGCCCGCGCGCACCCCCGACGCGACGCCCGCCAAGCCGGCCCAGGCCGCGCCTGCGGCCACACCGGCCGCCGCCGCAGCAGCAGCGCCCAAACGCTCGTGGATGGGCCCGCTGGCCGGCCTGGCCGCCGGCCTCGGGCTGGCCGCGCTGATGAGCCATCTCGGCATGGGTGAGGGCTTCGCCAACATCATCATGATGGTGCTGCTGGCCGGCATTGCCTTCTTTGCCGTGCGCTTTTTGCTGCGCCGTTTCGGGCCTGCGGCATCGCGCGGCCTCACTGCACCTCAGGGAATGCAGTTCGCCGGTGCCGGTGCGCCCGCGGGTGGCCTGACACCTGCCGCAGCGAGCCTGCCATCGGGTTCCAGCTCCAGCTGGGGGCCTGGCGCGGTGCCGCCTGAACAGTCTGCGGCGGCGTCGTTTGCCGCTGTGCCCGCCCGGGCGCCGTCGCTGCCGGCCGACTTCGACGCCGCCGCGTTCGAGCGCATCGCCAAGATGATCTTCATCCGCCTGCAGGCCGCCAACGACAGCGGCGACCTGAACGACTTGCGCGCGTTCACCACGCCGGAGATGTTCGCCTCGATCAAGCTGGACCTGCAGGACCGGGGCACCGGCGCGCAGGCCACCGACGTGGTCAAGCTCGACGCCGAGGTCGTCGACTTCGCCGCCGAGGCCGACCGGCAGGTCGTCAGCGTGCGCTTCCATGGCCTGATCCAGGAAGAAAAGAACGCCTCCGCCGGCCCCTTCGACGAGGTGTGGCACCTGGTCAAACCGGTCGATGGCAGCCGCGAGTGGGCGATTGCGGGGATTCAGCAGGTCGCCTGATTCCGCGTCTGCGGTGGCACCGAAACAAGGGGCTGCGGCCCCTTGTTTTTTTGGGCGGTCAACCTCGGTTCAGCCCGGCCGCTTGTATCGCGGCCGGGCCTTCGCCAGCCGAAGATCGCCTTCCGGCGCCCTTCGCGCGGGCTCAGTGAATCGTCACGCTCGCGAACTCGCTGTCGTGGCGCGCGCGCGCGTCGGGCTGGGCCAGCTTGGCGACGGCGCTTTCGTCGGCCAGCCACGACTCGGCCATCTCGGCCGAGAGCGGGCGCGCCAGCAGGTAGCCCTGCCCGAAGCCACAGCCGAGTTCACGCAGCGTGGCCAGTTGTGCCGGCGACTCGATGCCCTCGGCGATCACGGCCCGGCCGAGCGAACCGCCCAGCATGACGATGGCCTTGACCACCTCGGAATTGCGCGTGCCGTCCTGCAGCCGCTGGACGAACGAGCGGTCGATCTTGAGGCTGGTGATCGGCAAGGTCGACAGGTAGGACAGCGAGGAATAGCCGGTGCCGAAATCGTCCACGCTCAGGCCGACGCCGAGTTCGCGCAGCTGCGTCATCGTTTCCAGCGCGCTGTCGAGCCGCTTCATCAGCATGCTTTCGGTGATCTCCAGCGTCAGCTGCGAAGGCTCCAGGCCGTTGGTCAGCAGCGCCCGCGTCACGTGCGACACCAACGACAACCGGCACAAGTCGGTGCCCGAAACATTGACCTGGATCTTGAGCCGGTCGGCACTCGCGCTGGCGCCTTGCCACACCTTCAGCTGCCGGCAGGCGCGGGCCAGCACCAGTTCGGTCAGGGTGCCGATCAGGCCCGATTCTTCGGCGATCGGGATGAAGATGTCGGGCCCGACGAGGCCGCGCTGCGGGTGGTTCCAGCGCAGCAGCGCCTCGAAGCTGTGAATCTTGCCGCTGGCCAGCTCGTAGATCGGCTGGTAGGCCAGGAACAGCTGGTCGCCGTCGATGGCGTGGCGCAGATCGCGCTCCAGGTGCAGCTGGTCGGCGATTTCTGCGCGCAGGCTGGCATCGAAGACCGCATAACGCGCCCGCCCGCCGGCCTTGGCGCGGTACATCGCGATGTCGGCGTCGCGCAGCACGTCGCCGGGCGTGTCGTAGCCGATGCTGCTGAAGGTGATGCCGATGCTGGCGCTGCTGTTGACTTCGGTGCCGCCCACCGAATAGGGCTTGCGCAGCGCCTCCTGCAGGCGTTCGGCCATCGTCGCCGCAAGCTGCTCGCTTTCCAGGTCTTCGATCAGGATCGCGAACTCGTCGCCGCCCAGGCGCCCGACCGTGTCGCCCGGCCGCACCTGGTTCTGGATGCGCTGCGCCACCGCCACCAGGAACTCGTCGCCGACACTGTGGCCGAGGGTGTCGTTGATGAGCTTGAAGCGGTCGAAGTCGAGGTACATCAGCGCGAAGTTGCGGCGCCGGTCGGCGTTGCAGCGCGCCACCGCCACCGCCAGGCACTCGCCGAAGCGCACCCGGTTGGCCAGCGAGGTCAGGCTGTCGTGGTAGGCGATGTGGTGCAGCCGCGCCTCGGCGTCGCGGCGCGCGGTGATGTCTTGCGCCTGCAGGATCAGGCAAGGCGCGCTCGACGTGCGGCCCGAAAAATAACCGCAATGCATCGAGATCCACACCTCATGCCCGAGCGCGTGCCGGCAGCGCAGCTCGACGGACCCGGCTTCGACGTCCTGCCCGACCACGCGCTTGAGCTGCTGGCTCAGCATGTCGACATCGGCCACGTCGAGAAAGGCATTGAACTCCTGGCCCACCACATCGGCCTCGGCGTGCCCGAGCAGCGCGCACAAGGCCGTGTTGACCTGCAGCATGCAGCCTTCGGTGGACACCAGCGCCATGCCGATGGCGGCATGCGAAAACGCGCTGTGGAAGCGCCGCTCGCTGTCCTGCAGCTCGAGCACGTGTTTGGCCGACTGCGCCGCCTCGCGTTCGGCCGCCTCGACGCGCACGCGCGCCGACGTGTCGTCCGTCTCGCGTTGCCGAAAGTGATAGTGCAGCATGATCAGCAACATGGCGATGATGGGGATCGCGGCCGCCACCACCGCGATGCCGAAGTTCGCCGACGCCATGAACATCAGCGCGGCGATCAGCGCGCTGGCGGCATAGGTGATGCCGACCCAGCCAAAATTGCCGAAAAAATCGCGCAGGCGCAGCGGCTCGTCGCGCTTGAGGTGAATCACCAGCGTCACGAGCAGCGTGTTCAGCAGGAAGTAGCCGATCGCAAAGCCCATCGAGGCGATCAGCAAAACGGCTTCGTTGAACGCGCCCGCGGCGCCCAGTTGCTCGAAGGTCCGCTGCAGGCCCCAGCCCACGACGGACATCGCGATCGCCGCCATGGCCGGGCTCGCGAGCCGGCTGGTCCAGCGCTTTGAGCTGCGCGCCGAGCCGACAAACGCCTCGCCTGCGGCGGCCAGCGCGGCGGCCGCCGGGCCGTGCATCAGCAGCAGCAGGAAGATGAAAATCTCGCCGGCGGCGAAGGAGTTTTTCGAGCCCGGCACGCGCACCGGGTACAGCCCGGCCAGCATGGCGACCAGGCAGCCGATCAGAACTTGCAGCAACGCGGCGGCCGGCAGCTGGGCCACGTTCGCCACCGCGCTGACCCCTGCGCCGGCACCCAGCGCAACCATGGTGCACCAGTACAGCGACGCCTTGCGGTTGTAGTCCGGCATCAGCGCCGTATGCCAACGCTTCCACCAGGGGGCGGGGCCGGCTTCTTCGACTTCGAGGGGAGTGACACTCATGGCTCGGTGATCCGTGGCGTTCGGCCGGAACTGAGAGGCCCGGCGGCGGGGCGCAGCCGGGGGCCGGAAAGGCCCCCGCGCTGCATCGCCTCACCCTTTATCGGCGGGTTGCCATGGGTACTGAAGGGGCATCACGGCTCGCCGAGCACGACACCTTCGCTGAGCACCAGCCCTTCACTGAGGACCAGCCCTTCGCTGAGCACCAGGCCCTCGCTGAGCACCAGCCCTTCACTGAGCACCAGGCCCTCGCTGAGGACCAGCCCTTCGCTGAGCACCAGGCCTTCACTGAGCACCAGGCCCGATCCGAGCACCAGGCCGCTGCCGCTGGCCAGCCAGGCCGAAAGCGTGGTGTTCGGAATGAAGGCGCCGGTCTTGCCAATCAGCGAGTTCGCGCCCGTCAGCGTGTCGGCGCGGACGACGCCCGCCGTGACCAGCGTCTGGTTCGTCGCCGCACTGTCGGTGAACGACTTGGCAAACATGTTGGCGGCGATGCCGGTGCCCGACCAGTAGACCGCCTGGCGCTTGCGGACCACGCCACCGGACCAGGTGATGCGCGGGTCCCAGATCGGCTGGTACTTGGTGAACAGCGCGCTGCCGCTGACCACGCGGTTGCCACCGGCGAAGACGATGCGCGACCAGTTGAATGCCGTGCCGTTCACCGTGGACGACGCCGTCGGCATGCTTGCGCCCGACGCCAGCATCGTTCCCCCGGCGCTGACGGTGCCGGCGTTGATCGCGCTGGACAGGTCGGTGCGCAGCGCCTTGGCCAGCCTGACCGCGCCGTCGACGTTGAGCGCGCCGGCGCCCTGTTGCAGCAGGTTGGCGTTCGGCAGCGGTTGCGCGGTGTACTGAAGGATCGCCTTCACGAGCGGCGGCGTCAGGCCCGGGTTGGCCTGCAGCATCAGCGCGGCGGTGCCGGCCACCGCGGGCGCCGCGATCGAGGTGCCGCTCATCATCATTTGGGTTTCGGCCAATGGCGGCGCAATGCCCAGCGGCGCGACCAAGGCGTTGTTGTACGTGCTGGCCAGGAAGTTCCAGCTAAGCGCGTTGGCCGCCGTGGCCGCCGCGCCGACGATCTTGTTGCCAGGTGCCACCAGGTCGGGCTTGAGCAGGTTATCGACCTGGCGCACACCGCCGGCGTCAACGTAGGACGAGCGCGTCGGCCCGCGCGAGCTGAACAGGTTGACGCTGTCGTCGGCGCGCGCGGTCGTGCCTTTGAAGTTGACCGCGCCGACCGTGATGACCGACGGGTCGTTGCCCGGCGAGCTGACCCGCCCATAGGTCTCCTGGCCGGTCAGGGTCAGGCCGAAGTTGCCGGCCGCCACCACCACCGTGATGCCGGCGGCGCTGCGCTGCGCACGGCCACGCACAGCGGGTCGGTCTGCCAGCTCTCTGTCGAGCTGGCGGCCAGGCTCAAGTTGAGCACGCGGATGTTGTATTCCCTGGCGTGGTAGATCACCCACTGGATGCCTTCGAGCGCGTCGCTGACCGTGCCCATGCCCATGTTGTTGAGCACCCTCACGTCGTAGATGTTCGCGTTGGGAGCCATGCCGCTGATGTCCTGCGCATTCGCGACCGACGGGTAGTAGCGTCCGGCCGCCACCGAGGCGACATGGGTGCCGTGGCCGTAGGGGTCCTGCGTGGTCGCCGAATCGGCGGCAATCGCGGTCTCGTACGTGCTGAGCGCGGCGCTGCCGGGCGCCAGGGAGGTCGCGCTGCCGGCGCCGGTGGACCAATTGGCCAGGCTCGCATTGCGCATGTTGACGTTGCGCTTGACACGGCGCGCACCGCCGCCGTCATCAAACGAATCGTGCAGCTTCATGACGCCGGAGTCGAGCACGGCGATGCCGATGCCGCTGCCGTCCATGCCGCTGTAGCTGGCACTGCCAGCGTAGGTGCGCACGTTGCTCGTCAGCGCGCCGGTGATCGATTCGAGCGTGCTGAAGGTGCGCTGCGTTTCCCGGTTCGGCGAGACGCTCACCACATCGCTGCGTTGCGACAGCGCCTGCACCTGGTTGGCCTTGATCTGCACCGTAATCGCGTGCACCGCCGGATGGACGGCGTGCACCGAGCCACCGCTGCGCAGCACCTGCGCGCGCAGCTCGGTCATCTCGGGATCGGGCGAATTGCTGACGATGATGGCTTGTACGTGGCGCACGCCGTTCACGTCGCGCGCCCACTTCGCTTTCGGCTGCCGGGTCTCGCCAATCTCGGCGTCAAGGTCGCGTGCCACCTTGGAATGCCGTTCTCCGGCCCCCGGCTGCGCATGGGCTGTCTTCAGCCCGATCCCGGCGATCAACAGAGCTAGCGACATCGCCAGCGCGCTGCGCAGTCGGCGGCGTTCGATCAAAACAATGAAAGGGGTCACAAGTCTCATCAAGTTGCTCCGTGAGTTCAGAAGACAGCACACAAGAGAACTCTTGCGCGGTGACCAGAGCATCCCAGGAACCCCCGCAAACAGGGGGATTTGATCGCCGGAAAAGTGACCGAATCGACGTGCTTTTTTGGGGATCAAGGCACTCCATTTTTCCGCTCGGCAACACGCGAAAAAACTTGAGGATCATTTGCGTGGCGCATTTGGGAGCGCCTGCAAAATTTGGGTCGATGCGCTGAGACCCGCGCGCAGCCTGGCTTTCAGGCCTGGTCGCGCAAACGCTGAATCTCGGGCCGTGTCGCCTTGCGGAATGTCGCACCGGCGCAGCGCGCGAGTGAAAGCGCTCGCGCGCGGCCAACTTGTTGAACCGAACGCCTTTCGCCATGTCACGCAGGGCAAGCCCCTCAAGCCCGACCGAATCGGGGCTTCAAACGAGCCGGCCCGCCTGGGCGGCGGGCCGGATTTCGAGGCTTCATGTCGGGTTTCGATCAGGCCCGGCGCGAATGCGGTGTCGCACCCGCGCCGCGTTGCCTCAGCGCCGGACCGTGAATCGCCCGGCGAACCGGCGCCGCCTCACGGCTCGCCGAAGAGGACGGCGTCGCCCCGGTTGTTGGCGACGCCGGTTTGGCCGGCCTCGCTGAGCACCAGGCCTTCGCTCAGCACCAGGCCTTCGCTCAGCACCAGGCCTTCACTGAGCACCAGGCCTTCGCTGAGCACCAACCCTTCGCTGAGCACCAGGCCTTCACTGAGCACCAGCCCTTCACTGAGCACCAGGCCTTCGCTGAGCACCAGACCACTTCCGGACGCCAGCCAGCCGCTCAAGCTCGCCGTCGGAATGAAGAAACCGGTCCGGCCCACCGGCGAGCTGATGCCCGCCAGAGCGCTGGCCCGCACCACGCCGGGGGTCACCAGCGACTGGTTGGATGCCGGCGCGAACGTGATGGCCTGGACGAACGTGTTCGCGGGCACGCCCGTCGCAGCGGGCCAATAGGCCACGCTGTAGCGCCGCGCGATGCCGCTCGCCCACACCAGGCGGTGATCGTAGAGGGGCTGGTACTTGGTGAACAAGGCGTCGCCACTGACGATCTGGTTGCCCCCGACGTAGACCATGCGGCTCCATGTGGCGATTTGGCCGCCCACCTTCGACGATGCCAGCGGCATTGTCTTGCCGGCGGCCAGCAGGTTGGCACCCGGGGCCAGCGTGCCCGCTTCGAGCGCGCCACTGATGTCGGTGCGCAGCGCCTGCGCGAGCTTGACCGCGCCATCGACATTGAGCAGCCCGGCGCCTTGCTGTAGCAGGTTGGCGCCTGCCAGCGGCTGCGCCGTGTACTGCAGCATGGCCTTGATCAGCGGCGGCGTCAGGCCCGGGTTGGCCTGCAGCATCAGCGCCACCGTGCCCGACACCACTGGCGCGGAAATCGATGTTCCGCTCAGCACCATCAACATCTTGCCGACGTTTTTCTTGGTCGTGTCGCCGTCTTTCAAGGCGGGGAAGGTCGCCGACAGACGGTTCAGGTTGCCCCCGGCCCTGTCCGACGCCAGGGCCCCCACCACCTTGTTTCCCGGCGCCACCAGGTCGGGTTTGAGCAGGTTGTCGAACTGGCGCACACCCAGGGCGTCGACGTAGGAGCCGCGGGTCGGGCCGCGCGAGCTGAACAGGTTCACGCTGTCGTCGCCGCGCTGGGGCGTGTTTTTCATGTTCGACGAACCCACGGTGATCACCGATGGGTCATGGCCGGGCGAGCTGACCGCGCCGTAGATTTCGTTGCCGTCCAGGTTCTTGCCGAAGTTGCCCGCGGCCACCACCACGGTGATGCCGGCCGCCACCGCGGCACGCGCGGCGCGCGCCAGCGGGTCGGTCTGCCAGGTCTCGGTGGAGTCAGCCGCCAGGCTCAGGTTCATCACGCGGATGTTGTATTCCTTGGCGTGGTAGATCACCCAGTCGATGCCGGCCAGCGTGTCGCTGAGCTGGCCGAAACCAGCGCTGTCCAGCACCTTCACGTCGAACAGCTTCGCGCCGGGCGCCAGGCCCGTGCTGTCCTTGGCCTGGTAGGCGCCGCGGCCGGCGGCGACCGAAGCGACGTGGGTGCCATGACCATAGAGGTCGACCTTGTTGAGCTTGTCGTTGGCAATCTTGCTGTCGTAGGTGGCCATCGTCTCGCTGCCCGGGTAGAGCGCGGACGAGGTGTCGACGCCGAGCGCCCAGTCCTTCACGCCGAGCGCCGCGGCGTCACCGACCTTCTGGAAATCGACCGAACGGCTGACCCGGCTCGCGCCCGCCGGGTCGGCCAGGTTCAGGTGGTCCCACATGATTCCGGAGTCGAGCACCGCGATGCCCACCCCGGCGCCGTCCAGCCCGGTGTAGGTGCCGCCCCTGTACGTGCGCAGGTTGAGCGCGCCGGTCGTGCTTTCCAGCGTGCTGGCGGTGCGCGCGGTCAAGCGGTTTGGCGAGACGCCCTGAACGTCGCTGCGCTGCGCAATGGCTGCCACCTGGTGGGCCGGCAGCAGCACCGACAACGCGCTGACCGACAAGAAGCGCGTGTAGACCGAGCCGCCGCGGGCCAGCACGTCGGCCCGCAGCGCGACGAGGTCGGAGTCGCTGGTGTTGCTGATGACCAAGGCCTTGACGTAGCGCACGCCGCGGATGTCGTTGGCCCAGTTCAGCTTGGGTGTGCTGGGTGCGGCGATCACCTGTTGCAGATCGGCGGCGATCTTGCTCGACGTTGCCGTCGAGGCATGGGCCGAGTGGAGCCCGAGCGCACCCGCCGTGAATGCGAGTGCCGCCAGCGTCAGCGCCCACGCGGCTCGCAGCCGGCGGCTTTCGATCAACACGATGAAAAGACTCAGAAGGTTCATCAAGTTACTCCCTGTGATTGACGGCACAACACATTCGCAAGCCGTTGTTCGGTGACGGGAGCATCTCAGGAACCCCCTCGTTCAGGGGGAATTGAAGCCCGGAAGAGTGATGGATTCGACGTGCTTTTTTCGCGCTCGAATCACTCCATTTTCCCGCTCGGCAAGACGCGAAAAAACTTGAGGATCATTTGCGTGACGCATTCGCGATTGTTTGCGCAGTCGCCTTGAAGCGGCCTGCAAGCCGCGCCCAGCCTTGATTTCAGGGCTTGCCGCGCAAACGCTGTGCTTCGTCTCGGGCCGTGTCGCCTTGTGGGATGTCGCGCCCGCTGTCACGCCATTGCACCGCGCTGTGAAAGCCCTCGCGCGCGGCGAGCTCCTTGAACCACACGCCTTCGGGGCTGTGGCGGGTGATGCCGTCGAACAGCGTGGCCAGCATCTGGGTCTGGTGCAGGCCCATGCTCTCGCAGGCCTGGTTGATCGTCAGCTTTTGCATCATCAACTGGTTGCGCGGCACGCCGGTCATGCGGTCGGCGAGTTGCGCCACCGCGTGGTCGAGTTCGGCCAGCGGCACGGCCTTCGTCGCCAGGCCCCAGGCGAGCGCGGTGCGGCCGTCGATCAGGTCGCCGGTGAACAGCATCCGCTCGGCGCGTTCGGCGCCGACGCGGTAGACCCACATCGCGGTGGTCGGGCAGCCCCACACGCGCGCCGGCGGGTAGCCGATGCGCGCGTCTTCGTCCATCACGATGAAGTCGCAGCACAGCGCGATGTCGCTGCCGCCGGCCAGCGCGTATTTGTGGACCCGCGCGATCGTGGGCTTGTACGAGCGCCACAGGCTCATGAAGTCGTCGGTGCAGCGCTTCATGAAGCGGTAGTCGGCCATCGGGTCCCAGGGCATGCGTTCCTGGTAGCCGGGATTGGCGCCGGCTTGCTCGGCAAAGTCCTTCAGGTCGTAGCCGGAGCAGAACGCATCGCCGGCGCCGTCGAGCACGATGACGTGGATCGCGTCGTCGTCGTTGGCGCGCTCCACCGCCAGGCGCAGCGCGGCCGGCGTGGCGGCGGCGATGGC
>JANORB010000137.1:0-17496 GCA_031415135.1 Methylibium sp. | reverse complement strand
GTTGCCCTTGCGTTGTTCGCGGCCTTCGATTTCGGTCTCGAAGTCCATCAGCTTCTGGCCTTCGACGATGGCCAGGCGGCGCTCTTCGGGCTGCGTCGCGTTGATCAGCATGCGTTTCATGTGCTCTCCTTCGCGCGGCCGGTCTGGCGGCCGCGCATCACCCACAGTCACTGCCGGCAACTGCCGGCAGGCGACGATTCGATGCACGAGAAACGCGGAAAGAAACCGAAAGAAGGGTGTCGCCCTGGACTGCTTGCGGGTGCCGGTCAGAAGACCGGCAACTCGGGCAGCGTTGGCGCGTGCGAGGCAGTGGGGTGGGCGGGGCTCGGCGTGCTCGACTGCCGCAAAGGCAGGGTTGCAAGCGCCGCGCGTTTGTTGATGGCCCGCATCCGCGCAGCGCATCCCGTGCTTGGCACATCACAGGCCAAAGGCCTGGGCGGCAAGCGCGAGCAGCGCAGTGGGCTGGGTTCCGGGGTCAACATCCGCTTGGGGGTCACTGGACGCGAGGCGAAAGACCTGAAAACGCCGGTGGGCTGCAAGGCCGGTGCCGGAGTCGCTCTCATCTTCCGCCTGAAAAACCTTGTGGGTGGCTTCGTTCTTTGTTTGCTCTTGCGCACCGGGCCGGTGGCCGCAGCATCACTTGGGGATGTCTGCTCGCCACTGCGACCGGTGCGTTGCATCACCTGTTGGTCGAACGCTAGGTTCGGCCTCCACTTGCCGCCATCACTTCGGAGCCGTCTCTGGCCCCGTCTCTTGCCCCGTCACTTGCCAAGGGCTTGCGAGGCTAAACTCTGAAAAATCAAACACTTACAGCAGCAACGTGGTGCACAACATTATAAGGGCCAAACCCGCCGCTGGCTTGAAGGGCAGGGCGGTGGAGGCCCCGGGCCGCGAGCCGCCCGCTGTGCACTATGTCCGCATTGACGAGGGGTCGGAAGGCCAGCGGCTCGACAACTTCCTGGTCAAGTTGCTCAAAGGTGTTCCCAAATCGCACGTCTACCGGGTCATCCGCTCGGGCGAGGTGCGGGTCAACAAGGGCCGCGCCGGCGCCGACACCAAGTTGAGCCTGGGTGACGAGGTTCGCGTGCCACCGGTCAGAACCTCTGCGGGCGGGGCCGAACGCAGCCCTGAGGCGCCCGCGCGGGAGTTCCCGGTGGTGTTCGAAGACGATCACCTGATCGCCATCGACAAGCCGGCCGGCGTGGCGGTGCACGGCGGCAGCGGCGTGAGCTTCGGAGTGATCGAACAATTGCGCCAGGCCCGGCCTCAGGCGCGATTCCTGGAACTTGTGCATCGGCTCGACAAGGAGACCTCGGGGCTGTTGCTGGTGGCCAAGAAGCGAGCCGCCCTGGTCGCGCTGCAAGACCAGTTGCGCCAGCGCCAGGGCGACAAGGCCATGGTCAAGACCTACGCCGCGCTGGTGATCGGCGCTTGGCCCGAAGCGCGCAAGCTCATCGACGTGGCGCTGCACAAGTTCCTGACGCCGGAGGGCGAACGCCGTGTGCGCACGGTTGAGGCTGCGCATGAAGACGGCAAGCGTTCCATCACCCTGGTCAAGGTGGTGCGGCGGTTCGACGGCTTCAGCCTGCTGGACGTGACCATCAAGACCGGCCGGACCCACCAGATCCGGGTTCACCTCAGCACGGAAGGCCACGCCATCGTCGGTGATCAGAAGTACGGCGACTTTGCGTTCAACAAGGCGTTGGCGCGCGCCGAGGCCGTGCCGGGTTGCCGCTTCGACCGCATGTTCCTGCATGCTCGCCGGCTGCGCCTGCAGCACCCTGCCACCGGTGAGGTGATCGATCTGGCGGCCGCCTTGCCGGCAGAATGCCTGGCCTTGTTGCAAGCGCTCGAGCCATGATCCGACCCCGCCAGTTCGACCTGATCGCCTTCGATTGGGACGGCACGCTGTTCGACTCCACCGCGCTGATCGCGCGCTGCATCCAGGCCGCTTGCGCCGACGTGGGCGTGCCCGTGCCGAGCCTGCGCGATGCGAGCTACGTCATCGGCATGGGCTTGAGCGAAGCCCTGCAGCACGCCGCGCCCGACTTGCCGCGCGAGCGTTATCGCGAGATGGGCGAGCGCTACCGCCACCACTATTTCGCCAAGCAGCACGAGGTGCTGCTGTTCGAGGGCACGCTGGCCATGCTGCAGGCGCTGAAAGAGCGCCACCATGTGTTGGCGGTGGCCACCGGCAAGTCGCGCCGCGGCCTGGACGAAGCGTTGGGCAGCGTGCAGCTCAAGGGCCTCTTTGACGCCACCCGCACCGCCGACGAGACCGCCTCCAAGCCCGATCCGAAGATGCTGCTGGAGCTGATGGCCGAGTTCGGCGCCACGCCGCAGCGCACGCTGATGATCGGCGACACCACGCACGACCTGCAACTGGCCGCCAACGCCGGCGCCGCCAGCGTCGGCGTGAGTTATGGTGCGCACGACCCGGCGGCGTTCGATGCCTTTCCTGTCTTGCACGTGGCCCATTCGGTGCCCGATCTGAATGCCTGGCTGGCCCGCAATGCCTGAACCCGCGCCGATCGCCAATCCGGGTGCGAACCACGCCGGTGTGCGCTTGTGCCCGTCCGCAGACCTGGCCGAAAAGGGCCTGGCCGTGCTGTTCGACGTGCTTCATTTCAGGGAGCCGGCGCGCGCCTTTGCACTGCGCTTCGAGGGCCGGGCGGTGGCCTACCTGAACCGCTGCGCCCACGTCCCGGCCGAGATGGACTGGCAGCCGGGCGAGTTTCTGGACAGCCGCCGCGAGTTCATCCTGTGCTCGATCCACGGCGCGGCCTACGATCCGCGCGGCGGCCGCTGCGTGGGTGGTCCGTGCGGGCGTGGCCGGCTCACGCTGATCGACGTCGCGGAGCGTCAAGGGCAGGTCTATTGGTATCCTTCCCCCGACATCCAACCCGCCGTTGCCGACTGACGCGTCCACCCTGCGCCACCCGCCAAGGCCGAAAGTTTTCATGACCCCCCAAGACAATTCCCCCGAGCCGGCGCCCACCCCGATCCTTGCCGATCGAGGCTCGCTGAACAGCGTTGTCGAGCAGTTCGCGCGCGACTACCTGAAGGACCGGCGCACCGAGCGGCGCTGGCGTGTGTTCGTGCGCCTGTCGTGGTTCATTCTGTTCGTCGTGGCCGTGTTGATGCTGCTGGCCTCGCGCGGGGTGGGCAACGCGCCGATCGGCCCGCACACCGCGCTGATCGAGGTGCGTGGCGAAATTGCCTCCGATGCGGAGGCCAGCGCCGAGAACCTGATCCCGGGCATCAAGCAGGCGTTCGAAGACGCCAGCGCCCTGGCCGTGGTGCTGCGCATCAACTCGCCCGGCGGCAGCCCGGTGCAGGCCGGCATCATCCACGACGAGATCCTGCGCCTGAAGCTGCTGCACAAGAAAAAGGTCTACGCCGTCGTCGAGGAAACGTGTGCGTCGGGCGCCTACTACATCGCCGTGGCGGCCGACGAGATCTATGCCGACAAAGCCTCGGTGGTCGGCTCCATCGGCGTGTTGATGGACGGGTTCGGCTTCCAGGGGCTGATGGAAAAACTGGGGGTCGAGCGCCGGCTGCTGACCGCGGGTGAGAACAAGGGCATCGGCGACCCGTTTTCGCCGCTGAGCCCCAGGCACCGCGCCTACGTCCAGGCGATGCTCGAGCAGATTCACCAGCAGTTCATCAGCGTCGTCAAGCAGGGCCGCGGGGCGCGGCTGAAACAATCGCCGGAGACCTTCAGCGGCCTGTTCTGGAACGGCGAGAAGGCGCTCCAGCTGGGCTTGGTCGACCACCTCGGGAACCTCGATTTCGTCGCGCGCGAGGTCGTGATGGCCGAAGAGGTGGTCGACTACACGCCCAAGGAAAACGTGGCCGAGCGGTTGGCCAAACGGTTCGGCGCGTCGATCGGCGCGGGTGCCGTGAAAGCCCTGCACGGGCTGGGCGGCTTGCGCTGAGAGAGTGAGAGTTTTTCTGCCGCGACCGTACTTGCTCCCTCGCCCCTTTGGGGAGAGGGTTGGGGGGCTGCGCCCGGCACGATGGTGTTTCGCGAGCCCTCACCCCCACCCTCTCCCAGAGGGAGAGGGAGTCAATTCAAAAACTCTCAGCCTCTGAGGCGAGGCGCAGTCAGCGCGAGATGGTGTCGCCGGCCACCACGACGCGCTCGCCGGCACCCCAGCGAGGTGCCGCGCCGTGGCGAATGCGGCGCGTGTTGCCGTCGTCGAAGCGCACCGCAGTTTCCCACAGGGTCGAACTGCGCACGTGCTTTTCGACCTCGTGGCCTGCAAACGCACCGCCCACCGCGCCCAGCACCGTGGCCGCGGTGCGGCCATTGCCGCGGCCGATGGTGCTGCCCAGGCCGGCGCCCGCCACACCACCGACCACTGCGCCGGCACCGGTGCCTTGCCCTTTCACGCTGACCTGGTTGACGCTCACCACCGTGGCCGGGCCCGAGCTCATCGGCGCCATGCCCACGCTGAACCCCAGGCGGACCGGGTCGCTCTTCACACCGAGCGAATCGACCATCTCGAATTCGAGCGTGCTGCTCATCGGCTGCGCCGTCGCGTCCAGCGCCACGTCTTAAGAGCCGGTGGCCTGGTTCAGGTTGACGGGCAGCGTCAGCTCCGGCTGGGCCCAGGGCACGCTGCTGTCGACCACGCGCCGCGTGACCTGCACGATCTCGCCCGCCCCCTTGCGATAGCCCAGCTGCACCGTGCTGGCTTGCCCGAGCCGCAGCGGGCTGGCCAGCCGGGCGCTGGTGATGACCACCGGCGGCACGATCTTGAATGTCTGCTCGAACGGCGCGCTGCGCTTGCCGTCGCGCGACACCAGCGTGTACTCGAACGTGCTGCTCATCGGCCCGTTGGCGCGATACGCCAGCGTGCCCGCAGGCAGCTCGCCGCTGGGGCGGCCGCCGTTGTCGGCGTTCACGGTCCACGCCGCCGGGTTCCAGCTTCCGTCGCCGCGCAGGTAGCGCACGTCCACCGCCTTCAGGTCGGCGTTCCGGCTGCTGAAACTCAGCAGCACGGGCTGGGGTTTGCCATCGCCGACGAGATGGGGCTGTGCCATGCGCACCCCGGTCACTTGCAGGGTCGGCAGCATGAATGCGAACCACAGGCCCGCCCCGGCCACGGCCAGCGCCGCTGCGGCCCCGCCCGCCAGCAGCTTCGGGTTGCGCCGGGCCGGCACGACGCTGACCACGCGAGAGACCACCTCGAGCGGCGGCTCGCTGAGCGCAGCGGGCCGCAGCGCCGCTGCCGGGGCCGCCGGCGCTCCCTCTGCGATGCCGGTCGCACCGCTCAGGCCGAGGCCCTGCTGCCAGACGTGCACGGCCCATTGGGCGGCATCCGGCGCCATGGCCGTGTCGTGGCTCAATTGATGGGCCAAACGCAGGCCTCGGGCCATGAACGACTCCCCGGCCGGAGGCCGCAGCAGCGCCTGCGGCGTGCCGGCTTCGAGCGCCTGCGCCACGATGGTCACTTCGCGCGCCGCCTGCGGATGCTGATTGCGGAGCAGGTTCTTGAGCTGGCTCGAATCGCCCAGCAAGGGCAAGCCATGACTCTCGAGCAAGCCTTTCAAGGTGGCGCCGACGAACGGATCGAAGCCGAGGGTGGTGGTCTGCATGGTGAGAATCTCCGCGAAATTTGATCGGATCCGCGGCTCGCCCCCCGCGAGCCGCCGTGAGTCGGAACTTAAGGCCGCCAGCGTTACTACACCGTTATCAGGCCGCTGCCGCGCGGATTGCGGCAGGGTGAGTCGAACTGCGGTGTGCGCCTCACCCCGCGCTCATCCAGCGCTCATCCCGCGCTCACCCCGCGCTCACCCCGCGAGCGGCACGATAATTCCCGGTCCATGCCCTCCAACTCCCGCAGTGAACATTCGAACGCCGACCCGGAACCCGGAGTCAGCATGAACCTCGTCTTCGACTTCGGCGGTGTGCTGTTGCACTGGCAGCCGCACGAAATCGTCGCCCGTGTGCTGCCCGATCTGGCGCCCACGCGCGCGGCCGCCGACCGGCTGGTGGCCGACATCTTCCAGGCTTATGGCGGCGACTGGGGCGAGTTCGACCGCGGCACGCTCGGCCCGGCGCCGCTGGCCGATCGAATCGCCCGGCGCACCGGCCTGAGCGCGGCGCAGGCGCGCGCCGTGATCGACGCCGTGCCGCGCGCGCTGGTGCCGATCGAGGCGAGCGTGCGCCTGCTCGAACGGCTGCACCAACGCGGCGCCGCGCTGTTTTTCCTGTCCAACATGCCCGCGCCGTATGCGCGCCATCTGGAGGCGGCGCATGGCTTTGTGGGCCTGTTCCGGCGCGGTGTGTTTTCGGGCGACGTTCAGCTCATCAAACCCGAGCCGGCGATCTTTGCGCATGCGGCCGAGGCGTTTGATGTGGTCCCGGCGCAGACGCTGTTCATCGACGACCTGGCGCCGAATGTCGACGCGGCGCGAGGCGCCGGATGGCAGGCCCTGCGGTTTCAAAGCGCGGCGCAATGCGAAGTCGAATTGGTGGCGCGCGGGTTGTTGTGAATCAGGGGAGCCGGGGTCAGATGACATGACGATCAGCCACTGGGATGCCGAGCGCGCCACCGCGCGCGCCGACGAACTGGGCAAGCTGTTGTGCGACGCGGTCAATGGTGGCGCCTCGCTCGGTTTCATGCCGCCGCTGGACCGCGACCATGCCTGGGCCTACTGGGTCGACGTGGCGCGCGGCATTGGCGCTGGCGAGGTTCAGTTGCTGGTGCTCGAACAGCGCGGCGCGCCGATCGGCGCCGTGCAACTGCACGAGGCCCGGCGCAGCAATGCAAGCCACCGCGCCGAAGTCTGCAAGCTGATGGTGCGCAGCCTGCACCGCCAGCTCGGCCATGGCCGCCAGTTGATGCTGGCGGTGCAGGCGCTGGCCCGGGCGCGCGGCCGGACCACGCTGGTGCTGGACACCCGCAGCGGCGACCCTTCCGAGCGGCTCTATCTGGCGCTCGGCTGGGTCAAGGCCGGCGAGGTGCCGCGCTACGCGCGGAGCGCCGATGGGTCATTGCACGCCACCAGCATCTTCTACCTGCACCTGAACGGCGCCGGCGCCTGACCGACGATCGGCGGCGCGGGTGTTGCCGCGCGCGGCCCGGCTTCAATGGGCCTCAATCGGCGGCGAGGCCGCGCACGGCCTGCAGCGCCGCATCGAAGCCTTGCTCCAGGATGCGCTGCTTCCACGTTTCGGTGTCGGTGTAGAACGCGTCGCGCACCTGCTGCTTGATGCCGCGCCGCTGAGCGTCACTCGCCTGCGGATGGTTTTCCAGCCACTGGTCGGCCCGCAGCGCCGTCATCACCGCCATCACCGGCACGGTGCCGTATTCGAGCGCGATGCCGGTGTACTCGGCCTGCGCGCATTCTTCGTACGCCGCGAGCCACATCAGCCCGCTCAGCGGGGCCGAGCTGGAGCTGCCGTCGTAGATCGAGGTCACGCCCTCGCCCCACCACGCGCGTGCGCGCCGGAGCGCGGCGGCGTCGTCGTGGCAGGCGAAGATGCGCTCGCCCACGCCGCTGTCGCCCAGGCCGGTGTGCAGGTCGATCCAGCCCAGCCGGCGGCAGCGGGTGGCATGCCGGCGCAGCACCTGGCGCAAGGTGACATGGCTCCAGGTCGGGTTGCGCCCGCCATAGAACAGACCCTCGGGATGGTTGTACTGGCCGCCCGAGATGGCCGCCTGGAAAGCGCGCTCGCCGCGCTCGGCGATGTAGCGGCCGATCGCCGCGTCGACCTCCGGCGTCGGGGGCCAGGTGCTGGGCACGAGCAGCGCGGCGATTTCGTCATAGCCCGGGTTGGCCGGCAGCGGGCGCTTGAAGTCGTGGAAGTTGCGGTTCAGGTCGACATTTTCGTGCGTCGTGCGGCGCCACCACGAAAAGCCGTAGGGATTGAGGGCGTGGATGTAGAGCAGCGCGACACCGGCCTCGCGCGCGGCGCTGGGCCAGGCGGCGTCGCGCAGCAGGGCCACCTGAACGCCCGAGCCGCAGAAGCCCTCGACGCCATGGCAGGCGCTGCTGATGAGCAACAGCGATGCCGCGTCCTTCGGGCCGTCGAGGACCACGTCCATCGCCAACGCTTCGCCGTCGCGCCCGATCATCGGGTGTGAATGCGATTCGACATCCAGGCCGGCCGCATCGACGGCGGCGATGAACTTGCCGCGCGCTTGGGCGTAGCTTTGCGAGAAGTGAGGCGCCGCGCTCACTGGTGTTCCTTCGTGCTCCGCACTCCGGTATTCGCCTTTCGGGCGGCCGGGCAGGCTCATATCGGGCTCAGCGTGGCTGCGCCAGCCAGGCTTCGGCCAGGCGCACCCACAGCGTGGCGCCCAGCGGGATCAACTCGTCGTTGAAGTCGTAGCTCGGGTTGTGCAGCATGCATGGCCCCAGCCCGTGGCCTCCTTCGCGGTGGCTGCCGTCGCCGTTGCCGATCAGGAAATAGCAGCCGGGTTTTTCGAGCAGGAAGTAGCTGAAGTCTTCCGCGCCCATCGTCGGCTCGAACTCCTGCACGTTGGCCGCACCCACCATGTCGGTCATGACGCCGCGCACGAAGTCGGTCTCGGCGGGGTGGTTGATGGTGGGCGGGTAGTTGCGCACGAACTCGAAGTCGCAGCCCGCATCGAACGCCGCGCAGGTGTGTTCGGCGATCTCCCGCATGCGCTTTTCGATCAGGTCGAGCACCTCCAGCGTGAAGGTGCGCACCGTGCCCTGCAACTCGCAACTGTCGGGCACGACGTTGGTGGCCTCGCCGGCATGGATCATGGTCACCGAGATCACGCCCGGGTCGATCGGCCGCTTGTTGCGCGTGATGATGGTCTGGAACGCCTGCACCATCTGGCACGCCACCGGCACCGGGTCGACGCCGTTGTGCGGCAGCGCCGCGTGCGAGCCTTTGCCGCGGATCGTGATCTTGAACTCGTTGCTGCTGGCAAAGGCCGGCCCGCTCTTCAGCGCGAACTGGCCGGCCGCCATGCCCGGCCAGTTGTGCGCACCGAACACGGCCTCCATCGGGTATTTGTCGAACAGGCCCTCCTTGATCATCTCGCGCGCGCCGCCGCCGCCTTCTTCGGCGGGCTGGAAGATCAGGTAGACCGTGCCGTCGTAGTTCCGGTGTTTCGACAAGTGCTTGGCCGCCGCCAGCAGCATCGCGGTGTGGCCGTCGTGGCCGCAGGCGTGCATCTTGCCGGGGTGCCGGCTGGCGTGCGCAAACGTGTTGTGCTCGGTCATCGGCAGCGCGTCGATGTCGGCGCGCAGGCCCACGGCGCGCGGGCTGCTGCCGCTCTTGAGGATCGCCACCACGCCGGTCGTGCCCAGCCCGCGGTGGATCGGAATGCCCCAGTCGGTGAGCTGCCTGGCGATCACGTCGGCGGTGCGCTTCTCTTCAAAGCACAACTCGGGGTGCGCATGGATGTCGCGCCGCACTTTGGCGATTTCCCCGGCGTCGGCCAGGATGGATTCGATCAGCTGCATGGTGGGGCTCCGGGGTGCGGGCCAGCGCTGGCCGCAGGCAAAGGGTGGCATGAAAAATCATCTTACCGCCGCGCCAGCACGCGCTGGTGCCGCCCCGCCCAAAGGCCGGGCGCCGCGGACGGCCAGTGAATGCAGGGCACGACCTGGGCGATGATTCTGTCTGTGTGTGGCCTCAGCGCCGCACGCGGCCATCCTGGGTCAGGATGGTCAACTCGACGAAGCGTGAGCCGGTGTGTTTTTGCGCGCTGAAGTCGACGAAGAAGCCGCCCAGGTTGTGATCGCGCATCGACTCCAGGCTGGTGATCAGCGCGTCCTGGGTCGGGTTGGCGCCCGCGCGGCGCAAGCCTTCGAGCAGCGTCTTGGCGGCGACGAATCCTTCCAGGCTGCTGTAGTTCGGCTCGAACTTCGCGTCGAGCGAGGCCTTGCCCGCGTTCAGGTACTCGCCCGACACCGGGGTGTTGGGCGAAAACGGAAACGGCATCACCTGGCTCACGATCACGCCACGCGCGTCGGCGCCGAGTTCGCTGGCCAGGGCCTGCGTGCCGACAAACGAGACGTTGTAGAAGCCGCCCGTGAACCCGGCCTTGCGTGCCGCCCGAATGAACGCGGCGCACGACTTGTAGGCGCTGATCTGCACGATCGCATCGGGCTTTTGCGCCAGGATAGTTTTCACCGCCTCGGCGACTTCGACCGCATTGCGCTCCACGGTGCCCAGGCCGGCGGGTTCCAGCGCCAGCGGCTTGAGTGCGCGGCTCACACCTTCCAGCCCGGTCTTGCCGTAACTGTCATTCTGGTAAAAAACACCGATGCGCTGGATGCCGACCGAGGTGAGTTGTTTGACGATCTCCGCCGTCTCGTCGAAGTACGAGGCGCGCACATGAAAGGCATAACGGTTGAATGGCGTGCGCAACGCTTCGGCGCCGGTGAAGGGCCCGAAGAACGGCAGCTTGGCCGCGGTGGCCAGCGGCAGCGCGGCCAGGCTGGTGGGCGTGCCGATGTAGCCGAACAATGAAAACACGCCGTCGCGGATGAACTTGGCGGTGTTGGCGGCGCAGCGGTCGGGCTCGTAGCCATCGTCCAGGCTGAGCAGTTCGATCACCCGGCCGTTGACGCCGCCGCGCGCGTTGGCCGCATCGAACATCAGTTTGGCGCCGCGCCTGAACTGTTCGCCCAGCGCGCTGGCGGGGCCGGTCAACGCGGCCGACTGGCCCAGGACGATTCTGCGGTCGGCCTGTGCCAGGGACGGAAGGGCAAGGCTGGCCAGGCTCATGCCCATGCAGTTGCGGATCAAGGTGCGGCGCTGGATCATCTGGAGGCTTCGTGGGCGTTGGCTGGGTGGCGCTCGTTCGAACGCGGGCAGCGAAGGATACGCGTCGCTGTTGCCTGGGCCACGGGCGCCCGCCGGGGCGTGCCACCCGACTGTGCAATAGTGTGCGGATGAGCACCATCATCGTCCGCGCCGCCTGCCCGCACGACTGCCCCGACACCTGCGCCATGCTGGTCACGGTGCAAGACGGCCGGGCCGTCAAGGTGCAGGGCGACCCCGACCACCCGCCCACCCACGGCGCGCTGTGCACCAAGGTGTCGCGCTACGCCGAGCGCAGCTACCACCCGGAGCGGGTGCTGCACCCGATGAAGCGCGTGGGCCCCAAGGGCAGCGGCTTGTTTGTGCGGGTGAGTTGGCCGCAGGCGCTGGCAGAGATCGCGCATCGTTTGGGCTCCATTGCCCAGCGCGACCCGCAGGCCATCGTTCCGTACAGCTATGCCGGCACGATGGGCTTGTTGCAAGGCGAAAGCATGGCGGCACGCTTCTTCAACAAGCTGGGCGCCTCGCTGCTGGACCGCACCATCTGCTCCAGTGCCGGCGGCGAAGCGCTGGCGGCCACGTATGGCGGCAAGATCGGCATGCAGGTCGAGCACTACGCGCAGAGCAAGCTGATCCTCATCTGGGGCAGCAACTCGATTGCGTCGAACCTGCATTTCTGGACCTTTGCGCAGGCCGCCAAACGCGCCGGTGCGAAGCTGATCTGTATCGACCCGCGCAAGACCGAAACGGCCGACAAATGCCATCAGCACATCGCGTTGCTGCCCGGAACCGACGGGGCGCTGGCGCTCGGGCTGATGCACGAACTGATCCGCAATCACTGGCTTGACCACGACTACATCGAGCGCCACACCGAGGGCTGGCCCGCGCTGCGCGAGCGCGCCCTGCAATGGCCGCCGGAGCGCGCCGCGCAGGTCTGCGGCATCGGCGCCGACGACGTGCGCGGCCTGGCGCGCGACTACGGCACGACCCGGCCGGCCGCGATTCGCCTGAACTACGGCATGCAGCGCGTGCGCGGCGGTGGCAATGCGGTCCGGCTGATCGCCGTGCTGCCGTGCCTGGTGGGCGCCTGGCGGGATGCCGCCGGGGGTTTGCTGCTGTCGTCGTCGGGCTGGTTCAAGAGCGTGCGCAACGACGCCGCCCTGCAGCGGCCCGACCTGCTGGCCGGGCGCCGGCCGCGCACCATCAACATGAGCACGATCGGCGACGACCTGCTGCGCGAGACCAACGAGGCGCTGCCCGACGGCAGCGTGTTCGGCCCGAAGATCGAAGCGCTGATCGTCTACAACAGCAACCCGGTGGCGGTGGCGCCCGAGTCGGCCAAGGTGGTGCGCGGTTTTGCGCGCGAAGACCTGTTCACCGTGGTGCTGGAGCACTTCATGACCGACACCGCCGACCACGCCGATTTCGTGCTGCCGGCCACCACCCAGCTTGAACACCTGGACCTGCACACCAGCTACGGCCACACCTGTGCGCTGATCAACGAGCGTGCCATCGAGCCGCTGGGCGAGGCCAAGCCCAACACGCAGATCTTTCGCGAGCTGGCCGCGCAGATGGGGTTCACCGAGGCCTGTTTTTCTGACAGCGACGAGGCGATGGCGCGGATTGCGTTCGCCGAGCCGCTGCGGTTTGACGAGTTGCGCGAAAAAGGCTGGGTCAAGCTGCCGCTGCCCGATGCGCCGCTGGCCGATGGCGGGTTTCACACCGCCAGCGGCAAGTGCATCATCGATTCACCGCAGTTCGGGCTGCCCGACCATGTGCCGAACCACGAATGCCGCGCCGCCGAGCCGGCGCTCGCACAGCGCTTTCCCCTCGCAATGATCTCGCCGCCGGCGCGCAACTTTCTCAACTCCACGTTCGTCAACGTCAAGAGCCTGCGCGACATCGAGTCCGAGCCGGTGCTGGAGATGCACGAGGCCGACGCGCGGCCGCGCGGCATCTCGTCCGGCATGACGGTGCGGGTGTTCAACGACCGCGGCAGCTACCACTGCAAGGCGGTGCTGAGCGCGCGTGCGCGCAGCGGCGTGGTCAACGGCCTGGGCATCTGGTGGCGCAAGCTGGGCCTGGCCGGCACCAACGTGAACGAGCTCACCCACCAGCGGCTGACCGACATCGGCCGCGCGCCGAGCTTCTACGATTGCCTGGTCGAAGTGCGGCCTGCCGACACACGGCCGACGTGAAGCGCCGGCGGTTGCTGATGAGCGGTCTGGGTGGGGTTGGAATCGCGCTGCTGGCGGCCGCTACCTTGTGCCTGAGCGCGGGGTGCGGCACGCTGGACTACTACGCGCAATCGGTCGGCGGCCACCTGAGCCTGCTGCGCGCCGCCCGGCCGGTGCCCGAGTGGCTGGCCGACGCGCAGGTCGACCTCAAGCTCAAGGAGCGCCTGGCGCTGACGCAACGCATGCGCGACTTCGCGGTGAGCGAGTTGCACCTGCCCGACAACGCCAGCTACCGGCGCTATGCCGAGCTGCCGCGCAGCGCGGCGGTGTGGAACGTGGTGGCCGCGCCGGAGCTGAGCCTGAGCTTGAAGACATCGTGCTTTCCGGTGGTCGGCTGCGTCGGTTACCGGGGCTTTTTCGATCGCGCGCGGGCCGATGGTTTTGCCGCCCAGCTGGGCGAGCAGGGCCTGGAAGTCACGCTCTACGGCGTGCCGGCGTATTCCACCCTGGGCCGCCTGCCCGGCGCCTGGATGGCCGATCCCTTGCTCAGCACCTTCGTCCACTGGACCGAAGGCGAACTGGCGCGGCTGATCTTTCACGAGCTGTCGCACCAGGTGGCCTACGCCGACGACGACACCATGTTCAACGAATCGTTCGCCACCGCGGTGGAGCGCATCGGCGGCGCACGCTGGCTCGCGGCGCACGGAAGCACCCAGGCCCGCGAGGACTACCAGCGCTTCGACGGCCGGCGCCAGGACTTTCGCGCGCTGACCAGGAAATACCGGATGCTGCTCGCCGCGCTGTACGGCGCTTCGATCCCGGACGCCGACAAGCGCGCGCAGAAGGTGGATGTGATGCAGGCATTCCGGGCCGAATTCGAGGCCCTCAAGACCGGCCGCTGGGGCGGGTTTCCAGGGTATGACGGCTGGGTGGCGCGCGCCAACAATGCGTCCTTCGGCGTGCTGGCGGCCTACAACGACCTGGTGCCGCAGTTCGAGCTTTTGTTCGAGCGCGCCGGAGGCGACTTCACGCGCTTTTACACCGAGGTGCGGCGCCTGGCGGGTTTGCCCAAAGAACAGCGCCGCGCCGCATTGAATCCCGCAGGAGAGTGAACCATGCCCGACATCCGCATCCACCGAAGCCACAAGCTGGGCTTGAGCAAAGCGCGCGAAGTGGCCTGGCAATGGGCCGAAGACGTGGAGAAGAAGTTCGACATGGAATGCACCGTGATCGAAGGCGAGACCAGCGACACGGTGGAGTTCACGCGCTCGGGCGTCAGCGGCCAGCTCATCGTGGCCGCCGATCACTTCGACCTGAACGCCAGGCTCGGCTTCCTGCTCGGTGCGTTCAGCAAGACGATCGAGGCTGAGATCGAGAAGAACCTCGATGCGCTGCTGGCCAAGAGCGCCAAGCCGGCGGCCAGGAAGGCTGCGGCCAAGGGCGCGAAGAAGTAGCGCCGCCAGCGCCCGAAAAAACTACTTCAGCGATTCGACGAGGTCGATGTATTCCTGCATCGCCAGCTTCGAATCCTTGCCCTTGGCTTCGTTCCAGGCGTCCCACTTGGCGCGGCCCACCATGTCGGTGAAGCCGGGGCGCTTGCCATCCACGTCGCCGCTGCTGGCCTGCTTGTAGAGCGCGTACATCTTCAGCAGCGTCATGTTGTCGGGTTTGTCCGGCAGGTTCTTCGAGTCGGCGACGGCTTGTTCGAACTGCTTTTTCAGATCGGCCATGGTGGTGTCTCCTGAGGGGGCAGCCGGCGGCTGAGGCGGCGGCTGTGAGTGAAAACGGGCATTGACGGCACCGATGTTACCCAGCATCTTGCCGCTGTCCAAGACAACTTCCCGCAGGAGACTGACCCCATGCCCGAAACCGCACAGCGCATGTCGCGCGTGGACACCGCCTGGCTGCGGATGGACAACGACGTGAACCTGATGATGATCGTCGGCGTGTGGCTGCTGCGGCCGGGCATCACGTACGAGGCGCTGTGCGAGCGCATCAACGACAAGCTGCTCAAGTACGCGCGCTTCCACCAGAAAGTGGTTCAGGACGCGACCGGCGCGAGCTGGGTCGACGACGACGGGTTCGACCTGCAGCGCCATGTGCTGCGCGAAAAACTTGTGCGCAAGCGCGGCCAGAGCGAGCGCCTGGCGCTGCAGCAGCGCGCCGGCGACCTGGCCAACACCGCACTCGACCACAGCCACCCGCTGTGGCAGTTCAACCTGGTCGAACACTACGAAGGCGGCAGCGCGCTGATCGCCCGCATTCACCATTGCATCGGCGACGGCATCGCGCTGATCTCGGTGATGATGTCCATCACCGACGGCGGCATCGACCCGCCCCGGCGCAAGAAGCGTGATTCGGGCGTTGAGCCCGACTGGCTGTCCGACGCGGTGATCAAGCCGCTGACCGACCTGGCTACCAAGGCCATCGGCATGTATGGCGGCGGTGTGGCCCGGTCGATGGAGATGCTGTCCCACCCGCAGCAGGGGCTGGCCGGGTCGATGGACATGGCCCGCACCGGCTACAAGGTGATGAGCGACGTGGCCGCGCTGGCGCTGCTGCCCGACGACTCGAAGACCCGCCTGAAGGGCAAGCCCGAAGGCCGCAAGATCGTGGCCTGGAGCGAGCCGATGCCGCTGGCCGACGTCAAGGCCATCGGCAAGGGCCTGAACTGCTCGATCAACGACGTGCTGCTGGCCTGCGTGGCCGGGGCCATCGGCGCCTACCTGCGCGAGAAGGGCGACGACCCGACCGGGCAGGAAATCCGCGCGATGGTGCCGGTCAACCTGCGCCCGCTCGACAAAGCCTGGCAACTCGGCAACCGCTTCGGGCTGGCGCCGCTGACCCTGCCCATCGGCATCGACAACCCCGTCGAGCGCGTCTACGCGGTGCGCGCGCGCATGACGCAACTGAAAGACAGCTACCAGCCGCTGCTGGCGTTTGCGGTGCTGTCGGTGGCGGGCCTGATGATCAAGCCGGTGCAAGACGCGATCCTGGGCATGTTCGCCAAGAAGGCCACTGCGGTGATGACCAACGTGCCCGGGCCCGCCGTGCCGCTCAAGTTCTGCGGCTCCACCTTGCGCCAGACCATGTTCTGGGTGCCGGCGTCGGGCGACATCGGCATGGGCGTGAGCATCCTGTCGTACGGCGGCGGGGTCCAGTTCGGGTTGATCACCGACCGGCATCTGTGCCCTGATCCGCAGCACATCATTGATCGGTTCGAGCCGGAGTTTCAGAAGCTGTTGATGGTGGCGATGATGTTGCCTTGGGGGGAGGCGGCTTGAGGCCGTGACTTGTTTGCGGTTGTGGTCGTTCAATTGATGCGGGTCTGATCACCGCGCTTCCTGCCACCGTCAGCGCGATCGCGCCGGGCAGCACCCGGCAGGCGCTGATGCCGGGGCGGGCGGCGAGTACGCCGACTGCGCTGCGGTGCTCGGCTTGAGGTCGCGCCGTACAACTCGCTACGCTCACTTCGTTCGGCTTCGCTCGGACAGACGCGGCGAGTCAGATGTTGAAGCGCGCAAAGCGCGCCGACCTCAAGCCTGCGCTCCTCGCCGCCCCAGAAATCGCCCCTGCCGGGTACCGCCTGGCGCTCTGGCATCGTTGCGGTCTCTGTCACACCCGCACTACGCGCGCCTCGCAATGTTCAAGGTTGGAGGAAATTGAGAACCTCGCGAGCCACGAGTTCGGGAGCGAACCGAATGGCGAGATGCCCTTGGCCAGGTAGTTCGACAACACGACAGTCCGGGATGGTGGTCACGAACTTGTCAGCGATGGTTCTGTGCAAAGATGGACTCGACCCGCCAAGCAAGAGAAGTGTTGGGGCGGCAATGGATCGCAGTCGGGCAACGTCAAACGAGTACTCGGCCAGTGCCTGAAGCTCCCGGGCGATTGTGTGTGCGTAGCCAATTCGGTCTTGCCAGTTGGGAAGCCTTTGAAGTGCCTCTATCTCGTGCTGGGAGAGGCCAAGCATCGCTTCCAAGAAGGCGCGAAGGGCTTGCTCCGGCTGACCAGCGTTGAGAAGCGGCATCATGCGATCGCGGACAGCATCCGGCCAGTATGCGAATGCCCCTGGCAAAGGTGACTCGTACAGGACAAGCCGGCGAACGCTTCTGGCTCTCAGTGCGCCCTCGAGCGCGCAGAGGGCTCCGAAGGAGTGGCCGACGATGTCTACCGGTCCGCCAAGTGCGTCCACAGGGGTTGCGAAATCCTCGAACTCCCGCTGCAAGACATATGGCGAGGAGTCGCCGCTGCCGCACCTGCCTCGGCGAGTCAGGATCGAAAGTTGAAAGTGTTCGGCCAGTGCCGATTGCACGGGCTCCCACGTGGTGTGGTCGGTGCTCGTGCCATGCAAGAGCAGAAGGTGCGGGCCGGCACCCAGCGAGTGGTAGACGAGATCTATGCCGTCGGTCGTTCGGCGGCGAGGAGCGGCGTGCCGGGGTCGGCGCGCGCAGCGCGCATCAATATCTGACTCGCCGGCGTTTGTCTGAACGAAGCGAAACGAAGTTGAGCGAAGTGAGTTCGACGGCGCGACCCCAGCGCGAGCACCACAGCGGA
>JANORB010000136.1:0-5752 GCA_031415135.1 Methylibium sp. | reverse complement strand
GAGCAAGTACCTGCTGGTCAAGCAGCACGACCGCGTGGGCCGCATGGCCGACACGCTGGAGTACAGCAACGTGGCCTTCCCGCGCCTGCGCTTCGACGACGAACTGGTGGCCGAGCTGAAGCATTTTTGCCCCAGCCTGCTGGAAGAAGACGGCGACTCGCTGGTGATTCGCCATGTCTACATCGAGCGCCGCATGATCCCGCTCAACATCTATCTTCAAGAAGCGTCGACCCAGCAGATCGAGCACGCGGTGATGGAGTACGGCAACGCCATCAAGGACCTGGTGGGCGCCAACATCTTCCCCGGCGACATGCTGTGGAAGAACTTCGGCGTCACGCGCCACGGCAAGGTGGTGTTCTACGACTACGACGAGATCGAATACCTGACCGACTGCAACTTCCGCAAGGTGCCCGAGCCGCGCAACGAAGAAGAAGAGATGTCGGGCGAGGTCTGGTACAGCGTCGGCCCCAAGGATGTGTTCCCCGAGACCTTCGCACCGTTCATCCTGGGCAACCCGGCGGTGCGCACGGTGTTCATGCGCCACCACGCCGACCTGCTGGACCCGGCGTTCTGGCACGGCCACAAGGAGCGCATCCTCGCGGGCTATGTGCACGATGTGTTTCCGTACGATGCGCACAAGCGCTTCGAATACCGCCGGCGCATGCAAGAAGCGCTCGAGTCGTCCACGGCCTGAACCGGCGCTCGTTCACTCTCGACAAGGAGCTCACCATGTCTGACGCCATCGTCATCGTTTCCGCGGCCCGCACGCCCATCGGCGGCTTGCTGGGCGACTTTGCTTCCGTGCCCGCTTACCAGCTCGGCGCGGTGGCCATCAAGGCCGCCGTCGAGCGCGCCGGCATCACCGGCGACGCGGTCAACGAAGTGCTGATGGGCAACTGCCTGATGGCCGGCCAGGGCCAGGCGCCGGCGCGCCAGGCGGCGCTGGGCGCGGGCCTGCCGCAGTCGGCCGGCGCGGTGACGTTGAGCAAGATGTGCGGCTCGGGCATGCGCGCGATGATGTTCGCGCACGACATGCTGCGCGCCGACAGCGTCGATGTGATGGTGGCCGGTGGCATGGAGAGCATGAGCAATGCGCCGCACCTGGTGTTCGCGCGCAAGGGCGTGCGCTACGGCGCCGCGCAACTGTTCGACCACATGGCCATGGACGGCCTGGAAGACGCTTACGACCGCGGCCGTGCGATGGGGGTGTTTGCCGAAGATTGCGTGGCCAAGTACAAGTTCACCCGCGAGGCGCAGGACGCGTTTGCGATCGCCTCCACCCAGCGCGCCAGGCAGGCCAATGAAGACGGCAGCTTCGACTGGGAGATGGCGCCCGTCACGCTGCCAGGCAAGGGCGGCGACACCGTCATCAGGCAAGATGAACAACCCTTCAAGGCCAAGCTCGACAAGATCCCCAGCCTGAAGCCCGCGTTCAAGAAGGATGGCACCATCACCGCCGCCAACGCGTCCAGCATCTCCGACGGTGCGGCCGCGCTGGTGTTGATGCGCGAATCGACCGCGGCCCG
The DNA here is from genome assembly GCA_031415135.1 of Methylibium sp. Lineage (GTDB taxonomy): Bacteria > Pseudomonadota > Gammaproteobacteria > Burkholderiales > Burkholderiaceae_C > LGRD01. The sequence continues at coordinate 4,226 of JANORB010000136.1, read as the reverse complement.
GCTGGGCTGCAAACCGCTCGCACGCATCGCCGCGCACGCGGTGCACGCGCAGGCGCCCGCGTGGTTTGCCACCGCGCCGGCTGGCGCCATCGACAAGGTGTTGAAGAAGGCCGGCTGGGCCGTGAACGACGTCGACCTGTGGGAGGTCAACGAAGCCTTTGCCGCGGTGACCATGGCCGCGATGACCGAGTTCAAGCTGGCGCACGAGATCGTCAACGTGCACGGCGGCGCCTGCGCCTTGGGCCACCCGATCGGCGCCAGCGGCGCGCGCATCGTCGTCACCTTGCTCGGCGCGCTGCGCCGACAGAACAAGAAGAAGGGCGTGGCGGCCTTGTGCATCGGCGGTGGCGAGGCGACGGCGCTGGCGCTGGAGCTGCTGTGAGCCGCGAGCGCTATGCGATGGCCTTGGATCAACCCGCGAGGATGAAACGCCATGCGACTCAATGAAGACCACCGCGCCGTGCAGGACGCGGTGCGCGCGTATGTGCAGGACCACATCGCCCCGCAGGCCGCGCGCTGGGACAAGGAGCACCACTTTCCGGCCGCTGAACTGAAAGGCCTGGCGGCGCTCGGCTGTTATGGCGTGGCGGTGCCGGCGCAGTGGGACGGCGCCGGGCTGGACTACCTGGCGCTGGCCGTCATCCTCGAAGAGATTGCCGCCGGCGACGGCGGCACCTCCACCGTGGTGAGCGTCAACAACTGCCCGGTGTGCTCGATCCTGATGGCCTGGGCCAGCGACGCGCAAAAGGAACAGTGGCTCAAACCGCTGGCGCGTGGCGACCTGCTGGGCGCGTTCTGCCTGACTGAGCCGCACGTGGGTTCGCAGGCCGATGGGCTCAAGACCAGCGCGATCAGGCAAGGCGACGAGTACGTGATCAACGGCGTCAAGCAGTTCATCACCAGCGGCCGGTCGGGCGATGTGGCGATCGTGATGGCCGTGACCGACAAGGCGGCCGGAAAGAAGGGCATCAGCGCGTTCATCGTGCCGACCAGCAACCCCGGCTACACCGTGTCGCGCATCGAAGACAAGCTGGGCCAGCACAGCAGCGACACCGCGCAAATACTGCTCGAGCACTGCCGCGTGCCGGCCGCCAACCGGCTGGGCGACGAAGGGCAGGGCTTGAAGATCGCGCTGTCGGGCCTGGAGGGCGGGCGCATCGGCATCGCCGCGCAAAGCGTGGGCATGGCGCGCGCCGCGTTCGAGGCGGCGCTGCAGTATTCAAAGGAGCGCGAAGCGTTCGGCAAGCCCATCTTCGAACACCAGGCCGTGCAGTTCCGCCTGGCCGACATGGCGACCCACATTGAAGCCGCGCGGCAACTCATCCACCACGCCGCGAGCCTGAAAGACGCCGGCGTGCCGTGCCTGAAAGAAGCCGCGATGGCCAAGCTGTTCGCCAGCGAAATGGCCGAGCAAGTCTGCAGCGCCGCCATCCAGGTGTTCGGTGGCTACGGTTATGTGAGCGACTTCCCCGTCGAGCGCATTTACCGCGACGTGCGTGTGTGCCAGATCTACGAGGGCACCAGCGACGTGCAGAAGATGCTCATCGGCAGGGCGCTGGCGTAGCCGGCGACCGGCCGGCGCGTGGCCCCTGCAGGGCGCTGGCGTAGCCGGCGCGTGCATCTCAAATCTGGTCCAGCGGGCTGCGCACCCCCCGGCCGCCCCGGTTGAGCACGTGGGTGTAGATCATCGTGGTGGACACCTCACTGTGGCCCAGCAGCTCCTGGACCGTGCGGATGTCGTAACCCGCCTGCAGCATGTGGGTGGCAAACGAGTGTCGCAGCACATGCGGCGAGCAAGGCTTGATGATGCCGGCGCGCCGGGCCGCCCCGGCCACCGCCTTCTGGATCGACGCTTCGTTCATGTGATGGCGCCGGCGCACGCCGCTGCGCGGGTCCACCGAATGGGCCGGGCTGGGAAACACCCACTGCCAGCCCCACGCCACCGGAGCGCGCGGAAACTTCACCGCCAATGCGTCGGGTAACCACACCTTGCCCATGCCTTCCGCCAGGTCGCGGTCATGCTGAACCTTGGACCGGGCGATCTGGTCCTGCAGCGGCAGGATCAGGTTTTCGGGCAGCACCGTCACACGGTCTTTGCCGCCCTTGCCGTCACGCACCAGAACTTCGCGCCGCTCGAAGCCCACGTCCTTGACACGAAGCCGCAGCGCCTCCATCAGGCGCATGCCCGTGCCGTACAGCAGCGACGCCACCAGCCCCGTGGTGCCGTTGAGTTCGTGGAGCAGGCCGCGCACCTCAGGCGCTGTGAGCACCACCGGCAATCGCCGTTGATCCTTGGCCGCCACGATCTCGTCCAGCCAGGGCAGTTGAATGCCGAGCACCACCCGATACAAGAACAACAAAGCCGACTTGGCCTGGTTTTGCGTCGATGGCGCCACGTTCCGGTCGACCGCCAGATGCGTGAGGAACGCCGCAACCTCCGAGGCGCCAAGATCGAGCGGATGGCGCTTGGCGTGAAACAGGATGAAGCGGCGCGACCAGTCGACGTACGTGTCTTCGGTGCGGATGGAATAGTGCCGCAGCCGAATGGCGTGGCGCAACTGGTCCAGCAACCGCGGTGGGGGCGGTGGGCGCGATGGGGCCGGCGCTTCGGCCGCGGCGGGCGAGGGATTGACAGCCGGCGGGGTGGCCGGCGACATTCCATCGGCAGGATCGGGACTGAGAGAAGCACTGGGCGTCGGTGTTTTCATACCGACAAATTTAGGCGGCCCATTTCGCGCCCACCATCGCCCAGAAGCAGGGCAAGAATGGGGCCCCTCAAAGGGGGGAGGTCGATGGATGCACAATCAAGCGAAACCAATTTGGGCCAACCTCGGGTGCGTCCTGCGTTCGGGCCATATAACGTTAGCCCTCAAGAAGCGGAGGTCGGCATGCTAGCGATACTGATCCCACTGCTGCTGGCCGCTGCCACTGGTCTCGCTTATCTGGCTGTCACGCATCCAGCCGTGTACAAGACCCTACATGGCAAGCTCTACTTAGGCTCAGCGCTTGTGTTTGCTGCGCTGGTAATTTGGAGTACCTCTTTCTCTTGGGCGCACACCACCCTCATTCCGTTCATACAACATGAGAAGCAAGCGGCAGCAAGGCATCAATCGAAGAGATCACTATCTCGGTCTACTGGTTGCTGCTGTGGCAGTTCGTTGCGGTTGCCTACTTGCACTTTCTATCCTGGCTCGCGAATCAAATTCAACAAGACCGCTCCTCGGAATCCTCGGAGTCCGAGGGCTAACCCATCGGTCAAGCGGACAGCCCCCGGGGTACCGGGTTCTGCCGCTTACCTCAAACGTTAGGCGTCCTGAGAAATGGCAACATACCTCTGGCGGGTTGTAAGCAAGCGATTTCCGGCTCGTGCTTTCGACGGCGGGGGCGCAAAGCTTTTCCCCGGCCGCTGGAACCCTCATGGAAAGGCTGTGCTTTACGCAGCGACATCGAAGTCTCAGGCGTTGCTCGAAATGTTGAAGCATTCGGGCCCATCGACTCGTCTACATGACTTTGTCGCGGTGCCCATCGTTGTCCCGAACTCCGTGGCATGCAAGCGCGTTGAGTTGTCAGACCTTCCCGATGATTGGCACCATGCTATTCCGTCGGTATCGACCCAGGCATTTGGCGAAGCTTGGCTCTCGCAAGGAGCGTTTCCAGTCCTTTTGGTGCCCTCCCAGCAGGTCTACGGCGAGCACATCGCTCTGATTAATCCGGCGCACAGGGATTTCACTAAGATAATTCCAGGACCGATGGAGTCCATTCTTTGGGACGATCAACCCTTCCTTCCGAGTCAAACCATGAACCTAGATTCCCACAAGGACGTCTTCCTTTGCCACGCATCCGAAGACAAAGCCACTATCGTTGAACCGCTATATCGCGCTCTGTTTGGCGCTGGAATTAGCTGCTGGTACGACAACGCCGAAATCATATGGGGCGACAGTATTACGGCGAAGGTGAACGAGGGCCTCTCAAAGAGCGACTATGTCCTCGCCGTCCTAACCGAGAACTTCATGAAGAAGAACTTTCCTAAGAGCGAACTGTTTGCCGCGCTCAACAAATCGTCCTCCTCCGGTAAAGCCGTCGTTCTTCCGCTGATCTCCGGTTCTGAAGAATTTCGCAAGCAGCTTCTGAATGACCTCGCTCTCCTGAGCGACAAATTGCATGTGGTTTGGAAAAACAATCCAGACGAGATTGCCGGTCTCGTACGCAGTCGCCTTCGGGCTGCT
>JANORB010000135.1:0-4402 GCA_031415135.1 Methylibium sp. | reverse complement strand
GCGCCGGCGCCAATCGAGCTGAGCGACACCAGAACCCCCAGCACCAGGCCGCACAGCACGGTCAACAGCGGTTTTCGGTGTTCTGGGATCCAGCGCTGCAGCCGGACGCCGACCTGGTGCCAGGCCTGCCTGAAAGCCACTGTGACTGCAGTCAGCAGCAAGGCAATCCCCAGCGAGAAGGTCAACGCGCTGGCCCAACTCTTGGTCAAGCCGGTGAAGTGCATCAAGGCAATGTTCGCCAGGGAGGCGGGAATGCTGCCCGCCAGCAACAGCCCCGTGATGCGCCAGTCCACGTGACCGGCACGGTGGTGCGACGCCGATCCCACCATCTTGGTGATGGCGGCAAACCACAAGTCGGTGCCAATGGCAACCGCCGGGTTCAGCTTGAAGACCGACAGCAGCAGCGGGGTCATCAGCGACCCGCCGCCCACGCCGGTCATGCCGACGATGGCGCCCACGCCGAACCCGCTCACCACCGCAATCAGATCCATGAATTTCCCGCAGAGAACCGCATCCCGTCGGGCCATGCCCTGACGTGCAAGCGCCAACTGTAGGGAGGCTTTATATGCCTGAGAAGAACAAATTGGTGGATTGGTTATGGCTGCGGAGAATATAGAGGGCCATTGAGCGCCCTTTTACAATCCGGCGATGGGGAACGAATATCCGTCGGGCGGCCCGGTGTGGACGCGACGCGGTTGGCTCGCGATCCACCTGGCGGGTGTTGGCGCGACTCTGGTGGCTTGCCAGACCGCACCCAAGCCGGCCGAACCGGCCCCGCCCGAGCCGCCGCTGCCGCCCTCTGCGCCGGTGGTGGTCGCGCCACCCAAGCCAGCGCCTCGACCACCCCGCATTGGCTTGGCGCTGGGAGGCGGCGCGGCGCGCGGTTTTGCCCACATCGGTGTGATCCAGGTGCTGGAGGAAGCTGGCCTGAAGCTCGATTTCATCGTCGGCACCTCGGCCGGAAGTCTGGTCGCGGCCCTTTACGCGGCGGGCAAGACGGGCTCCGAACTCGGCGCCCTGGCTGACGCAATGGACGAATCGGCACTCACCGATTGGTCTTATCCCGGGCGGGGTGTGATCCGAGGCGAGGCCCTGGCCAAGTTCGTGCGCGACCACACCGGTGGCAAAAACATCGAGCAATTGCCGTTGCCGCTGGGCATCGTCGCCACCGATCTGGAGAACGGCCAGCCGATACTTTTTCAGCGCGGTGACGTGGGCACCGCGGTGCGGGCGTCCAGCGCGGTGCCCGCCGTTTTCCAGCCCGTCAGAATCGGCGCGCGCGAGTATGTGGACGGCGGCCTGGTGGCGCCGGTACCGGTCCGCTTCGCCCGGCAAATGGGTGCCGAACTGGTGATCGCGGTGGACATTTCGGCCCCGCCGGAAGGCAACACCACCGGGGACGCGATGCGCATGCTGCTGCAGACCTTCGCCATCATGGGTCGCAGCATCAACAATTTCGAGTTGCGGGACGCCGATCTGGTGCTTCGACCCAGCCTGGCCGGAGTGTCGGGAGCCGACTTCGCTGCGCGCAAGCGCTCGATTCAGGCCGGGCGCGCCGCCACCTTGGCGCAGTTGGCCGACCTGCGCGTTCGAATCGCCGCAAAGACCCGCTGAGGCGGGCGCAGACCCAACCCAGCGCCAGAAAACAAAACGGCCCGGTGTTGCCACCGGGCCGAAAGGTACCTTGAAGGGAGAAACCAGAGGTACCGAGGAGACAACCTTCCAGAGATGCCGCAACGGTTGCTTGCGGTCACTCTCAGATGTGCTGCCTCGGCAAAAGTTCAGGCCGGCAACAAAAAATTACGCGACCCGTTCTTTCGCCATCAGGTTTGCTTGAGCCTGGATTCAGGCAGCGCGCTTGGGCTTGGCAGCCTGGCTGGCCTTGACAGCCGTGGCGCTGATCGCCTGGAAGTTCGCTTCGGCAACATCGACCGCTTGCTTGGACGCTTTTTGCACGCCATCGAACGCGTTGTTGGCAGCGGCCACAGCCGACTTCACCAGGGCAACCACGTTTTCGCTGCCGGCGGGAGCGTTCTTGACGGCGGTGTCAACCAGGCCCATGAACTTCTTCTGTGCGTCGGCCGTGGTGGCTTCGGCGACCTTGGTCACTTCGGCGCCGGTCGAAGCAGCGATGTCGTACAGGTGGCGGCTGTAGGCGGCGGCCTTCTCGGCGGCCGGTTGCAGCAGGCCGGCTTGCAGGGCCATCAGCTCTTGCGCGTCCTTGACCGAAAAGGCGGCCTTGGCCGACGCGGCGGTTTCGCTCAAAGCAGCTTTTGCCACTTGCAGGTTCAGCTCGACGAGCTTCTCAACGCCTTCAAAAGCCTTGTTGGTCAGGCCGAAGAGCGTTTCGACGTTGGCTTTGTGAGCGGCAAGAATTTGTTCGGTGGTCATCATGGTAAATCTCCTGGTGGGTTGAGTGGTGCTTTGCCGCAGATTTGCTGCACTGCAACATGAACCAAAGTATATCAACCGTCGCTCGCATTGCAAGCGGTTTTTGCTGCGCCGCAACATTCTAGATGCGGCCTTCTAACCGCGGATTGCGCAGTTCCTGATCCGGCCGCCGTCGACAAGGCGGTCGGCGCCGGGCGGCACAATCGGGCTGGAACCCGCGATGCAAGCTTTCTACTCCGATCACTTCGTTTTGCCCTTGCCCGAAGGCCATCGGTTCCCGATGGGAAAGTACCGCCTGCTGCGCCAGCGCCTTGAACGTGTTGCAGGGTTGGTGATGAAGGAGGCACCCGCGGCAAGCGATGGTGAATTGGCGCTGGCCCATCAGCCGGCCTACGTGTCTGCGGTGATCGAAGGCGGTTTGAGCGCGGCGGCGCAGCGCGAAATCGGCTTTCCGTGGAGCGCGCGGATGGTCGAACGATCGCGCCGTTCGGTGGGCGCCACGATTGCCGCCGCCCGCGCCGCGTTGCACGAAGGCGTGGCCGCCAACCTGGCCGGCGGCACCCACCACGCCAGTGCCGACAAGGGCGCTGGCTACTGCGTCTTCAACGACATCGCGGTGGCGGCCAGGCTGATGCAGGCCGAGTGGCACCGCACGCGACGCAGCCTGCTGCGTGTGGCCGTGGTGGACCTGGACGTGCACCAGGGCAACGGCACGGCAGCGATCTTCCAGGACGACCCGACCGTGTTCACGCTGTCGATGCACGGCGCGCGGAATTTTCCGTTCCGCAAGGAGCGCAGCGATCTCGATGTCGATTTGCCGGACGGGTGTGCAGATGAGCAATACCTGCGCGCGCTGGACCTGGCCCTGAATGAGCTCTGGCGCCGGCACGCCACGGCGCCGCCCGGCTTGATCTTCTATCTGGCGGGCGCCGATCCGCACGAAGGCGATCGCCTGGGCCGGCTGAAACTGAGCACCGCCGGCCTGGCCGAACGCGACCGCGTGGTGCTGGCCGCCGCGCGCGAGCGGCGCATCCCGGTGGCCATCGCCATGGGCGGAGGTTATGGCCGGGTCATTGATGACACGGTCGCGGTTCAACTCGGCACCTTCGTTCAGGCCAGGGACAGTTGGACGCAATGGAACAATGCGGCCTCGGCCAGCCGGCCGCCTGACGTTGACGAAGGACCTTTGTGAATCCCACGCCCGAACAAACCGCCCTGGTGGACGCCGCGATCGTCTCGCGCCGCTCGGTGCGCGCTTTCCTGCCGACTCCGGTGGCGCGCGAAACCATCGAACAAATCCTCGCCGTGGCAGCGCGCGCGCCTTCGGGCACCAACACTCAGCCCTGGCGGGTGTACGTGCTGACCGGCGCGTCGAAGACCGGGTTGTCGCGCAAGATCCTGAGCGCCTACGACGACCCGCTGGAACGCGCCACCCACACCGAGGAGTACGCGTACTACCCGACTGAATGGAAGTCGCCCTACATCGACCGGCGTCGAAAAGTGGGTTGGGATCTGTACGGGCTGCTGGGCATCGGCAAGGCCGACAAGGAGCGAATGCACGCCCAGCACGGCCGCAACTACCGGTTTTTCGACGCACCGGTCGGGTTGATCTTCACGATCGACCGCATCCTGCGCCAGGGCAGCTGGCTGGACTTCGGCATGTTCCTTCAAAGCGTGATGGTCAGCGCGCGCGGTCGCGGGCTGGACACCTGCCCGCAGGCCGCGTTCATGCAGTTCCACCGCATCATCACCGCACATGTCGATGCACCGCCGAACGAGCAGGTGGTGTGCGGCATGGCGCTGGGGCACGCCGACCCCACGGCGGTTGAAAACGCGCTCGTCACCGAACGTGAGCCGGTGGCCGGGTTCGCGCGCTTTCTCGACTGAGAACGCGATCATTGGCCGCTGGGAGGCCGTCGCGCGTTTGGTGGGGCGCGGGCCCCACCCAAAGCCCCACCCCCGCATAGAATACTAGCCGCCAGCCCACAACCAAAACCAAAAATCCCATAGA
>JANORB010000134.1:0-32269 GCA_031415135.1 Methylibium sp. | reverse complement strand
CCGTCCGCATCGCGCCAGAAGAAGCGCGCGGTGCCCGCCAGCATGAAGTTGAACATCACGACGCGATCGCCCTCGCTGACAAGGATCGCGCCCTTCGGATAGGCGCGCACGACGAACAGCGACACGGCCGCCCGCAACTCGGCACGCGTCAGCGCCGCGAGCAGCGGAACGCGTTCGAGGTCGGCAAGGTCGGGGGCGCTCATAGGGCGAGGCACTGATTCTGCCCCCGTCGCTAGGGCGCTCGGCAGCTCGTCGATGACGTATCCCTACAAGTCCAGTGCGCCGGCACGCGGGCAGGCCGTGGCGACAGTCGGCAACGGGTCGATTGCCGGCCCACGCCAACGACCGCGGACCGGCATCGGATTCTTCTGGTTCTGGCGCTCCGAAGCCGCCCGAGGGTGACCGGCCGCTTTCAGTCTCGAGCTGCCGGTCGGGCTGCCGGACCCAAGGGCCGTTCTTGGCCGACCGGAGCCGGTCACCGCTGTCTGCTGCACGGCAGATGAGATGCGCGCCAATTTCTCGCGGCTCGAGCATCGATTCCATGAATCGCTTGAGCATCTGCGCAACATGGCCCTCATTTCCGTTCAGATGCCGGGCACTGAACGGAGCCGGTCGCCCGATGCACTTGGCCCGCGCGAACGTGAGCGGAACGCAAGACCAGGACCGCGCAGAAATGCTGCTTTCGCAAGCTCATGCGCACGACGCCTAGAATTTCGGCTTCCACCGCCGATGCCACCATGACCCGCAAGCTCTTCGTCACCACCGCCCTGCCCTACGCCAACGCGCCGTTTCACATCGGCCACATGATGGAGTACATCCAGGCCGACATCTGGGTGCGCTTCCAGCGCATGCTGGGCAACGAGGTCGACTTCGTGTGTGCCGACGACGCGCACGGCGCGCCGATCATGATCGCGGCCGAAAAGGCCGGCAAGGCGCCGCCAGCGTTTGTCGAAGAGATCGCCGCCGGCCGCAATCGCTATCTGGAAGGCTTTCACATCGCCTTCGACAACTGGCATTCGACCGACGCGCCCGAGAACCACGCGCTGGCCCAGGACATCTACCTGGCGCTGCGCAAGAACGAGCTGATCGCGACCCGCACGATCGAGCAGTTCTTCGACCCGGTGAAGGCCATGTTCCTGCCGGACCGCTACATCAAGGGCGAATGCCCCAAGTGCGGCGCGATGGACCAGTACGGCGACAACTGCGAGGTCTGCGGCGCCGTCTACGCGCCCACCGAACTGAAGAACCCATACTCCGCGCTGTCCGGCGCCACGCCGGTGCTCAAGAGCAGCGAGCACTACTTCTTCAAGCTGTCCGACCCGCGCTGCGTCGTGTACCTGCAAGCGTGGACGCAAGACGGCAAGCTGCAGCCCGAAGTGGCCAACAAGGTGAAGGAATGGTTCGTCACGGAAGATGACGCGGATGACACAAAAAAGGGCGGCCTGAGCGACTGGGACATCAGCCGCGACGCGCCCTACTTCGGGATCGAGATTCCCGATGCGCCGGGCAAGTATTTCTATGTCTGGCTGGACGCGCCGGTGGGTTACCTGGCCTCACTGAAGAACCTGTTCGACAAGACGGGGCGCGACTTCGACGCCTACCTGGCCGACCCGGCCGTCGAGCAGGTCCACTTCATCGGCAAGGACATCGTCACCTTCCACACGCTGTTCTGGCCGGCGATGCTGCACTTCAGCGGCCGCAAGGTGCCTGACCGCATTTTTGTGCACGGCTTCCTGGCGCTCAGCGGGGAGAAGATGAGCAAGAGCCGCGGCACCGGCATCTCGCCGTTGCGCTACCTGGACCTCGGCATGAACGCCGAATGGCTGCGCTACTACATTGCCGCCAAGCTCAATGCCAAGGTCGAGGACATCGACTTCAATCCCGACGATTTCGTCGCGCGGGTCAACAGCGACCTGATCGGCAAGTACATCAACATCGCCAGCCGCGCCGCGGGTTTCTTGAGCAAGCGCTTCGGCGGCGTGCTGTCGGCCGACGTGGGCGTGGAAGGGCGCGAGCTGCTCGACACGCTGCGCGCCCATCGCAACGAGTTGCGCCGGTTGTACGAGGAGCGCGAGTTCGGCAAGGCGCTGCGCGAAACCATGTTGCTGGCCGACAAGGTGAACGGCTTCGTCGACCAGAACAAGCCGTGGGAGCTGGCCAAACTGGCCGGCAAGGATGCCGTGCTGCACGATGTGTGCACCGTCTGCATCGAAGCCTTTCGGCTGTTGACGATCTACCTCAAGCCGGTGTTGCCGGCGCTGGCCGCCCAGGTCGAAGCCTTCCTGCGTGTGCCGCCGATGCAGTTCGACGACGCCGCGCGGGCGCTCGGCGCGCACACGATCGGCGCGTACACCCACCTGATGCAGCGGGTCGAACCGAAATTGCTGGACACGCTGCTCGAAGCGCCGGTGATCGAGCTGCCACCGCCCGGCGGCGAAGCGCTGGCGCCGGAAATCAAGGTCGACGATTTCGCCAAGGTCGACCTGCGCATCGCCAGGATCGTCGACTGCGCGCTGGTCGACGGCTCGACCAAGCTGCTGCGCCTGACGCTCGATGTCGGCGAAGGCAAGATGCGCAATGTCTTCAGCGGCATCCAGTCGGCCTACCGGCCGGCCGACCTGATCGGCAAATACACCGTGATCGTGGCCAACCTGGCGCCGCGCAAGATGAAGTTCGGCATCAGCGAGGGCATGGTGCTGGCGGCATCGCACGCGGATGAGTTGGCGCACCCCGGGCTGTATGTGCTGGAGCCCTGGCCGGGTGCAACGCCGGGGCTGCGAGTGCGGTAAGCAAGCGGGCCGTGCTGGCGGCCGATACCTCAGGTGGGTCGAGGGCGCGACGCCGGGGCTGCGCGTGCGGCAGGCGAGCGCCGCGTCCGGCACGCGCACCGAATGGTGCCTTCCCCGGCTTCACCCGTTCCGCCCGCGCCTGCTCGATGCGCTGAAAGCCACCCTGGCCAGGGCGCCGAACGCGGGCCTTCCGTCTGAGATTCCGGGTTCAGCTGCCGGGGCGCCAAACGGCGAGTTGCTTTTCGAGGCCTCTGGCCTCCCGGCCCTTGACGGCGGCGCGCAATTCGATCGCCGCGCCGACCTTGGCCGCGGGAGCGTCGCCGTCCTTGCCGGCTTTGCGCCGCTGGTCGGCCACCAGCCTGGCCGCGCGCGCCGGGTCGTTGAACTGGGCCGCCGCGCTCGGCAGCAGCCAGCTGCTGCCGCTCCAGTTGCCGCCCGCGAGCCGGGCCAGCCGATCCCAGTGCATCAGCGTGAAATCGTAGGCGAGTGCTCCCAGCGGCGAGTGTTCGGCCACCAGGCCGGGAATCGCCGCGGCGATGTTGGGCGGCAAATCGCCCTTCAGCGAGGTGGCCAGCAGTTCCTGGGCCCGGCCCGCGTCGCGCCCGGCGGCCAGCGCGGCCGAATACATCCAGCGCTCTTCTTCGCTGGCGGTCTGCCTCAGGCGGGCCATCAGCCGATCGAACTGCGCCCGGTCGGCATGCGTGCCCACGGCTTCGATCACCGCCGCCCGGATCGAGCGCGCCAGCGGTGCCCGTCCGGCGTCGTCGGCGGCAAAGAGCTGCCGGGCCTGCTCGATGGTGGCGCCATCGTCCCATTGCGCCAGCCGCGCCACCAGCAGGCCGCGCAGTTTTTCGACCTGCGGGTCGTCTTCGGGCTTCGGCTCCCAGCCGACGCGCGCGAGTTCGGGCCCGAACAGCCTGCGCCCCGCGGCGCGCAGCCCGGGTTGCGCCGCAGTGCCGGCGACCGTGCGGTCGAGCTGGCCGAGCGCGCTGCCCGCCATCGCGAACAAGGTCGCCCGAGCGACCCCGCTCACGCGCGGCAGCGCCGCCAGCAGCGTGAAGTAGCTCGCCATCGGCAGCTGGCCTGCCTGCGCCAGCGCGAAGGTGTCGCTCAGCAGCACCACCTGGTCGGCCGCCGCCAGCTCGACGAAACGGGCTGCCAGCCCCTGCAGCGCCGAAGCTTCGTAAGCCACGCGATAAAAGCCCTCGCCACCGGCATTGGCGAGCACCGGGTCGTCGGTGCAATCGGGCAGCTCGGTGTCGGTGCGCGCCGAGTCCAGCATCACGCTGGACACCTTGCCGCCGCGCGACAGCAGCACCGGAATCTTCCACAGCCGGGGCGGCGCGGTCTCGGCCAGCCCGTTGGAGAAGCGGCGCTGCGACAGCTGGATGCGCGTGCGGCCGCCCTCGCAGGCGCTGCGCAGCTGCACCAGCGGGAAACCGGCCTGGTCGGTCCAGCTCGCCGCCAGCGCCGACACGTCACGCCCCGAGGCATTCGACAAGTGGAACCACAGGTCGCCCGCCGTCGCGTTGGAGAACTTGCGCTCGGCGATGTAGGCGGCCAGGCCGCGCCGAAACACGTCGGCCCCGATCCACTGTTCCAGCATGTTGAGCACCGCGCCGCCTTTGACGTAGGTGATGTCGTCGAACACATCGAAAACGCTGCTTTCGCTGACCGGGCCGGAGCGGATCGCCCGCGTGGCGCGGCCGGCGTCCAGCGTCATCGTGCGGTCGACCGGCAGGCGCCGCTGCAGCTCGACATGCCAGTCGGGGTTGAAGCGCGCCATCGCCTTGTTCTGCAACCAGGTGGCAAAGGCCTCGTTGAGCCAGATCTCGTCCCACGACGACGCGGTGACCAGGTTGCCGAACCATTGGTGCGCGACTTCGTGCGCCACCGTCGCGAAGACCTGCTGGCGGGTTTCTGGGCTGCTGCGGGCCGGGTCGAACAGCAGGGTCGACTCGGCGTACGAGATCAGGCCCCAGTCTTCCATCGCCCCGTCGCGCCCCGAGGGCACCGCCAGCTGGTCGAGCTTGGGCAGCGCATAGGGCAGGCCGAAGTAGTCGCTGTACATCGGCAACACCTGCTGCGTCACCTGCATCGCATAAGTGGCCTGTTCGCGCTTGCCCGGCGCGCTCAGGATGCGCAGCGCAATGCCGGCCGCCTCGCCCACCAACGCGTCGAACCGGCCCACGGCCATGGCCACGAGGTAGGTGGGCATCGGCGGCGTGGGCAGGAAGCGGTGCAGCTCGGCGCCGGCTTCTTCGACCCGGCCCGCCAGCGGCATGTTGGACACGACTTCCAGTCCCTTGGGCACCCGCACCGCCATCTCGAACACGGCGCGATAGGCCGGCTCGTCGAAGCCCGGAAACACCTTCCTCGCAAACACCGACTCGAACTGGGTGGCGAGCATGCGCGCCGGCTGGCCCTGCACCGTGTGGTCGGCCCGGTACAGCGCCTCGCCGGAACGCTGCACCTTGCCGACGTAGCCGATGTCCAGGCGGTGCTCACCGACGCCGATCGGTTTCGCGTCGAGCGGCGTCAGACGCCAGGTCTGGGTCTTGGCGTCGGGCGTGATCGACAGGGCCCGGGACGAGCCGGCATCGATGAGCATGGCGCTGAGCGCCTGCAATTCGTCGGCGTGCAGCACGACGGCCGGCACGGTCTTGAGGACTCGAACCGTGATCACCGTGTGGCCCGAAAAAGCGTCGCGCTGCGGGTCGAGGTCGAGCGTCAGCGCGTAGTGCGAAGGCACCACGTCCTTGGACAGGATGCCGGGCGCCGCATCGAAGCGAAAGCGCGGTTGAGCCGCCACGGGCAGCGCGGCCTGCAATCCCAGCAGGCACACCAGCACCAGCCAGCGGGCGCGCCGCGCCGGCATGCTCAGCTGCCGCCGGGCATGCTGGTGCGCGGGTCGAGCGCGGTCGCGCTGGAGCGCACCACGCCGTTCTTGTCCAGCGTCACCGAGAACAGCTTGTTCTCCTGGTTGTCGCGAAAGCGCCAGTCCCACACCTCCTCTTGCTTCAACTCGTACAGCTGGGTCTTGGCCGGGCGGCCGAGCAGGCGCCGCAGCTGCGTCTTGTCCATGCCGGGCTGGACCTTGGCGAACGACGTGTCTTTCAGCACCTGGCGCAGCGAACTCATCTTGCCGTCGGCGCCGATGGTGATCATGTAGTTCACCTGGCCTTCGGGCTGGCGCGGGTAGTCGAAGGTGCGCGCGCCGTTTTCATCGGCGTAGACAGCAGCCGGTTCACCGAATCTGGCGCGCACATCGGCCTCGGTGGCCACGCCTTCCTCAAGTTCGGCGATCTTTTTCTGGTCGCAGGCCGACAGGCCGAGCAGCCCGGCCACCGCCAGCAACCACACCGCAAGCCACTTGAGCATGTTTGCCCCCCGGTAAAATGCAGGCTTCAACTCTAGCGCAACCCCCCGATGCCACTGTTCTGGAAGCACTACAAGTCCGACGTCACCACGTTCATCGAAGAACTCAAGGCCAGGAAGCCCACGCTCGAAGAAGAGCAGCGCCAGGGCCGCGCGCTGTTGTGGGACAAGCGGCTGGACCCGGGTGAGCAGGCCGAGTACGTTGATGCCAACGTGCCGCAGCAGCCCTACGTCTACCAGACGAAGTAACACGCGGCCGGGCGACCGAATTGAGCAACCACATGCAGGCCTTGCGGGCGCCCGATGGCGGCATGCCCGCGTTGCAGGGCGCTGCCGACGTGGCCGGGCCGCACATCGTCGACGGCGTGGCCGTGGCCCGCTTGTACGGCGAGCCGCTGTTCGCGCTGCCGACCGACCTGTACATCCCGCCCGACGCGCTGGAGGTCTTTCTCGAAGCCTTCGAGGGCCCGCTGGACCTGCTGCTGTACCTGATCCGGCGGCAGAACTTCAACATCCTGGACATCCCGCTGGCCGACGTGACGCGCCAGTACCTCACCTACGTCGAACAAATCCGCAAGAGCAACCTGGAGCTGGCCAGCGAGTACCTGTTGATGGCGGCGATGCTGATCGAGATCAAGTCGCGCATGCTGCTGCCGCCACGCAAGTCGGCCGACGGCGCCGAGCCCGAAGACCCGCGTGCCGAACTGGTGCGCCGGCTGATCGAATACGAGCAGATGAAGCTCGCCGCCGCGCGGCTGGACGCGCTGCCGGTGATCGGGCGCGACTTCCTGCGCGCCCAGGTGGCGATCGAACAATCGCTCGCCCCGCGCCTGCCCGACGTCGACGCGGACGACCTGCGCGCCGCCTGGGCCGAGCTGATGAAACGCGCGCGGCTGAGCCAGCACCACACCATCACGCGCGAACAGTTGAGCGTGCGCGAGCACATGAGCATCGTGCTGCGCGCGCTGCAGGGCCGCCGCTTCGCCATGTTTGAAGACCTGTTCGACGCCGGCCGCGGCCCGCAGGTGCTGGTGGTCACCTTCATCGCGCTGCTGGAGCTGGCGCGCGAGCACCTGCTGGAAGTGACGCAGGCCGAGGCGTTTGCGCCGATCTACGTGCGGCTGGCGTACCAGCCGGCGTGATTCGGCCAGGGTTCCCGTTTCGACCCTTGCAATGGCCATCACGATTCGAGACGTGGCCAGCGCCGCCGGCGTGTCGGTCGGCACCGTCTCGCGTGCGCTGAAGAACCAGCGCGGCCTGTCCGACGAAACCCGCCGCCACGTGCGCGCCACCGCCCGCACACTGGGCTACGACAGCGACCGCCTGCGCGGCGACAAGGCGCGCCGGCTGGTCTTCCTGGTGCACCGCCAGCACAGCAACTTCGCCTCCAACCCGTTCTTCAGCTATGTGCTGCAAGGAGTTGAAGCCGCCTGCCGCGACCTGGGAGCCGTGCCCACGCTGCTGGCCACCGGCCCGGCCGACCCGGTGCGCGACCAGTTGCGCCTGCACGAACCCGACGCCCTGCTGGTGGCCGGCTTCTTCGAACCCGAGGTGCTGGCCCTGCTGGCCGGGCTGGACCTGCCGATGGCGCTGATCGACTTCTGGCATCCCGGCCTGCCCTCGGTCAACCCCGACAACGTGCAAGGCGGCCACCTGGCCACGCAACACCTGCTGGCACTCGGCCGGCGGCGCATCGGCTACGTGGCCGGATCACTGGCCCACTTCAGCATCCGCCAGCGCGAGCAGGGTTTTCGGCGGGCGCTGTTCGAAGCCGGCGTGCTGGCCGACCCCGACCTCGAAGTGATCGCACCCCCCGGCATGGACCCCGACGCCGGCGCCGAAGCCGCCACCCGCCAGTTGCTGCGCCTGCGCGAGCGGCCGGACGCGATCTTTGCCTACAACGACACGGCCGCGCTGGCCGCGTTGCGCGTGTGCGGTCAGGCCGGCCTGCGTGTGCCGCAGGACGTGGCCATCATCGGCTTCGACGACATTCCGGCGGCGCGGAATTCGTCGCCCCCGTTGAGCACCTTGCGGGTCGACAAGGAGGCGCTGGGCCGCACCGGCGTGGCGCTGGTGCTGGAGGGCAGCGAGATGCCGCGCGACATCACCGTGCCGGTCGAACTGATGGTTCGGCCCAGCACGCAGCAGTGAAGGCGGCACAAGCGGCCGCCTTCAACCCGTGCCGCTCCCGGCCTCAGTCTTCAGCCGGCGGATGCTCCGGCCACTTCAGCGCGGGCCGCGAGAAATTGCCCTTGCCACGCTGGCCGTTGACCGACTCGGTGTTCATCGCGAAGAACAGCGTTGAGTAGGCGATCGCGTCGGAATTGACGTCGAGCGCAACGTTGTTGTTGTTGGCGAACGTGTCGCAGGCCTGGTGATAACAGGGGTCGTAGGCCACGCCGGCGGTGCCGCCGAACAGCGCTGCCTCCGCTGCTGTCTTGACGCCTTCGGCGCCTGTGAACAAGCCGCCGGACGGAATATCAACACCCAACGCAATGAAGGGCCCGTAATCAGAGCGGCCAGAAAAGTCGGTGCCCTTGAACGGAATGCCGCGCTCGGTGTAGAAGTTCTCGAACACCTTCTCGATCTGCGCCGACCCGGCCGGCCCCGCGGGCGCGCCGACGTTGTCGGAGTTGTCGCCGTCGTAGACGAAGAACACAGAGTTCGGCGAGCCGACCATGTCGAAGTTGAGGTACAGCGCGATGCGGTCTCGTTCAGCTTGCGACAGCCCGGCGACGTAGGCTGTGGAGCCGATCAGTCCGGATTCCTCACCGCCCCACCAGGCAAACCGCAGCCTGTTGCGCGGCTTGACCTTGGCCATCTGAAGCGCGGTTTCAAGAATCGCGGCGCTGCCCGAACCGTTGTCGTTGATTCCCGGCCCGCGCTGCACCGAGTCGAGGTGCGCACCGACCATCACCACGTTGTTCGGGTCGCCCGAGCGCGACTCGGCGATCACGTTGTACTGGGTCACATTCTGCGGCGCCGCCTGCGTGACGGTTGCCCGCGAGCCCGGCTGCGAGAGCGCCACGCCATTGGCGAACGACGCGCCGGCCACGGGGATGTCCACGACCGCCGGCCCACCCAGGGTTCCTTCGACCAGACCCTCGCGCGCCGGGGTGTTGCCCTGGTTGAAGATGATCACGGCCGAGGCGCCTGCCGCCTTGGCGTTGAGCGCCTTCTGAGCGAAGGTGCAGGTGCCGCGCTGGATCAGCGCGATGTTGCCGGCCGGGAAGCCCGCGAAGTCGGCCGCCTCGCACCCGCTGTTGACCGGATTCCTCGGCAGCGCGAGCGAGATGTCGACCGCCGTGACATTCGCCGTGACGTTGCCGAAGCCACCGCCGGTGAAGGCCCCCGCCTCGTAGGTGGCCGCGATCGGCGCGGTCTGCTGCAGCGTCGGCAGCGCCGCATAGACGAACGCGAACGGATTGAGCGTCACGTCGTAACCCGCCGCGGTCAGCTTGCCAACCACATAGCTGACGCTTTGTTCGTAGCCCGGCGTTCCCGCCGCACGCACACCGCCGTTGGCGCTGGCCACCGCCTGCAGCGCCGCCTGGTGCTGGCGCACTCCGTCGAGCGTGACGCATTCGAGCAGCTTGCTGAATGTGTTGTTGACGCGGTTGCCGCACGCCGCCGCGCTTTGCGCGGTGTCGCGCTCGGCAAGCGCCGCGTCCTCGCCGCCGCCGCCGCAAGCGGCCAGCACGAGTGCCGCACCGGCGATCGAGGTGCAACGCCAGCCACGCGCCACGTTGACGCCCGGCTTGAATGTCTGCTTCATCCTGTCCTCCTGTTCGTCCACATTGATGAGAGTCCCGTCTGGATGTCCGGTGTGCGACCCGGCGCGCCAGCCACCCAAGCGGGAGAGCGCAGTTTAGGCCTGTGGCCCGCCGGCCCGCAAGTCGCGACGACCATGATCCGCTGGCCGCGGCGCGAGGTGGCCGCGCGCCTTGTTTCGTCGCCAACGCTGACTCCGCTCAGGGAATCTCCGCTACGTGCCGACGCGCCCGCAGTCCTACCCTCACCCGGCGCGACAGCGCAGATCGCCCGGGGGTTCCCGGCGGCTTTGCTTCCAAACCCCATGAAGGAGACTTGAATGAAAAAGGCATTGGCCCTGGCCGCATCCCTGGCCGTCTGCGGCGCTGCGTCGGCGCAGCAAAGCGTCGAAGTCCTGCACTGGTGGACGTCGGGCGGCGAAGCTGCGGCGCTGAACGTGCTGAAGGGCAATCTGGAAAAGCAGGGTGTGAAATGGAACGACATGCCCGTGGCCGGCGGCGGTGGCGAGGCGGCCAACACGGCGGTGCGCGCGCGCGTGACGGCCGGCAACCCGCCCACCGCCATGCAGTTGCTGGGCTTCGACATCCTCGACTGGGCCAAACAAGGCGCGCTGGCCGACCTGAACAGCGTGGCCACCAAGGAAGGCTGGGACAAGACCGTGCCGGTGGCGCTGCAGCAGTTCGCCAAGTTCAACGGCAAGTGGATTTCGGCGCCGGTCAACGTGCACTCCACCAACTGGGTGTGGGCCAACAAGGCGGTGCTCGACAAGGCCGGCGTGACCACCCTGCCCAACAACTGGGACGAGTTCATGACGGCTGCCGACAAGGTGCAGAAGGCCGGTTTTGTGGCGCTGGCGCACGGCGGCCAAGCCTGGCAAGAGGCAACGATTTTCGACGGCGTGGTGCTGTCCACCGGCGGCATCGACTTCTACAAGAAAGCCTTCGTCGAAAAGGACAAGGGGACACTGGGCTCGGACACCATGTTGAAGGCTTTCGACCGCATGGCGCAGTTGCGCAAGCTGGTCGACAAGGACTTCTCCGGGCGTGACTGGAACGTGGCCTCGGGCATGGTCATCAGCGGCAAGGCCGGCTTCCAGATCATGGGCGACTGGGCCAAGGGCGAGTTCATCAACGCCAAGAAGGTGCCCGGCACCGACTTCCTGTGCATGCGCTTCCCCGGCACGCAGGGCATGGTGTCGTTCAACTCCGACCAGTTCGCGATGTTCAAGGTCGGCGCCGACAAGGTCGAGGCGCAGAACAAGATGGCCAGCGCGGTGATGGAGCCGGGCTTCCAGTCGGCGTTCAACGTCGTCAAGGGCTCGGCTCCGGCGCGCACCGACGTGCCCGACACCGCCTTCGACGCCTGCGGCAAGAAGGCGATGAAGGACCTGGCCGAAGCCAACACCAAGAACACGCTGGTGGGCTCGATGGCCCATGGCCACGCGGTGCCGGCATCGACCAAGAACGCGTTTTACGACGTGATCACGCGCCACTTCAACGGCCAGATCGACAGCAAGGCGGCGGTCAAGGAAATGGTCGCCGCAGCGGGCAATTGACGATCGCGGCGCGCCGAGAGCACCGCCATGAAAGCACCAGCGTGAAAGCACCAGCGTGAAAGCACCCGCGATCGCCAAGCTGGTCCTGTCACCCAGCGTGGTGCTGGTGGGCGCGTGCGTCTACGGCTACATCGCCTTCACGTTCTACCTGTCGTTCACCGCATCGACCATGATGCCGCAACTGGAGTACGCCGGCCCAGGCGCCTACACGCGCCTGTTCGGGCTGACCAACTGGGACGTGTCGGTCAAGAACCTCGGCATCTTCGCCACGCTGTACATCGTGCTGTGCGCCTTGCTCGGCATGCTGCTGGCGATCCTGATCGACCAGAAGATCCGCGCCGAGTCGGCCTTCCGCTCGATCTTCCTGTACCCGATGGCGCTGTCGTTCATCGTCACCGGCACGGCCTGGAAGTGGATCATGGACCCGAGCGTCGGCCTGGAGCGCTCGATGCACAACCTGGGCTGGGCCGGCTTCGCGTTCGGCTGGGTCAAGGACGGCGACCTGGCGATCTACTGCGTGGTGCTGGCCGCCGTGTGGCAGACCTCGGGCTTCGTGATGGCGCTGTTTTTGGCCGGGCTGCGCGGGGTGGACAGCGAAGTCATCAACGCCGCGCGCATGGACGGCGCCAGCACCTTGCGGATCTACTGGCGCGTCATCATTCCGCAGCTCGGTGCGTGTTTCATCTCGGCCTTCGTGATCCTGGCGCACATGGCCATCAAGTCGTATGACCTGGTGATTGCGCTGACCAACGGCGGGCCGGGGCGCTCGACCTGGCTGCCCTCGGTCTTCATGTACCAATACTCGTTCACGCGCAACGAGATGGCGGTGGGCGCGGCCAGCGCGGTGCTGATGCTGGCGGCCATCTCCCTCGTCGTGGTGCCGTACATCCTGCGCGAAGCGCGCGAGGCCGGCCGCCATGGATAAGCGCCATGGCTAGGCGAACCTTCGCCAACACCTGGCCGCGCGTGCTGCTCTACGCGGTGCTGCTGTACCTGGCGCTGCTGTTCCTGCTGCCGATCTACGTGATGATCGTCAACTCGCTCAAGCCGCTGGACGAAATCCGCGCCGGCGACCTGATGGCGCTGCCCGCCGACCCCACGCTGGAGCCGTGGTCGCAGGCCTGGAACCTGGCGCGCATCGGCGTGCAGGCCACCGGCCTCAAGCCCTACTTCATCAACTCGTTCCTGATGGTCGTGCCGGCGGTGTTCATCTCCACCACGATCGGCGCCTTCAACGGCTACGTGCTCACGCAATTCACGTTGCGCGGCTCGGCCGTCATCTTCGCGGCGCTGCTGTTCTCGGTGTTCATCCCGTTCCAGATCGTGCTGATCCCGATGGCCAAGACCTTGGGGCTGCTGGGCCTGGCCGGCACGGTCAAGGGCCTGATCTTCGTGCACGTGGTCTACGGCATCGGCTTTTCGACGCTGTTCTTCCGCAACTACTACGCCGCGTTCCCGAACGAGCTGGTGCGTTCGGCGCGCATGGACGGCGCGGGCTTCATGCGGCTGTTCTGGCGCCTGCTGCTGCCCAACAGCGGGCCGATCATCGTGGTCTGCGTGATCTGGCAGTTCACCAACATCTGGAACGACTTCCTGTTCGGCGCCTCGTTCAGCGACTACAGCTCGTACCCGCTGACCGTGGCGCTGAACAACCTGGTCAACAGCTCCACCGGCGTGAAGGAATACAACGTGCATTTCGCCGGCGCCTTCATCGCCGCCATCCCGACGCTGATCGTCTACATCCTGTCGGGCAAGTACTTCGTGCGCGGCTTGATGGCCGGCTCGGTCAAGGGCTGAAATGAACCACCCCCGAAGCGCCTTCGGCGCTCCCCCTCAAGGGGGCGCCCCCAGCGGCCCGGCAAAGCCGGTTCCGCGGCGGCCGCTTGATGCGTCCGTCCATGCCATCGGAGCGTCGCACAGCGCCGCGAGCACTTGACATGACCTGACGCTGCCAAACGCAAAGAACACCATGGCCCAACTCGCACTCGAAAACGTCAGCAAATCCTTCGGCCATGTGCAGGTGCTGTCGCAGATCGACATCACGCTGCCCGACGGCGAATTCCTGGTGCTGGTCGGGCCGTCGGGCTGCGGCAAGAGCACGCTGATGAACATCGTCGCCGGGCTTGAAGAGCCGAGCACCGGCCGCATCGTGCTGGGCGGGCGCGACGTGACCGAGCTCGGCCCGTCGGAGCGCAACATCTCGATGGTGTTCCAGTCCTACGCGCTGTACCCGAACATGACGGTGGCGCAGAACATCGCCTTCCCGCTGGAGATGCGCGGCGTGCCGCAGGCCGACCGCGCCAAGACGGTCGACAAGGTCGCCACCTTGCTGCAAATCGGCCACCTGCTGACGCGCAAGCCGCGCCAACTCTCCGGCGGCCAGCGCCAGCGGGTGGCCATCGGCCGCGCGCTGGCGCGCGAGCCGCAGCTGTTCCTGTTCGACGAGCCGCTGTCCAACCTGGACGCCAAGCTGCGCGTGGACATGCGCGCCGAGATCAAGCGGCTGCACATGCGCACCGGCGTGACCACCATCTACGTCACGCACGACCAGGTCGAGGCGATGACGCTGGGCTCGCGCATCGCGGTGCTCAAGGGCGGCGTGATCCAGCAACTGGCCACGCCGCTCGATTTGTACGAGCGGCCGGCCAATCTGTTCGTGGCCGAGTTCATCGGTTCGCCGTCGATCAATACGCTCAAAGCCACGGTTGACGCAGCCGGGCTGCTGCGCCTGCCGAACGGCCATGCGGTGCATTCCGGTCACGACTCGCGCGTGGCGGTGGCGGCCACGGAGGTGATCGTCGGTGTGCGGCCCGAGGACTTCGAGTTGCACGAAGAGGGTGACGGCGCCGCTGTGTTCAGCGGCCGGATTTCGCTGATCGAGCCGACCGGGCCGGAAACCTACATGGAGGTCGATGTCGGCTTCAAGGAGATCACCCTTCGGCTGGCCGGCCGGCCCACGCTGGCCCTGGGCTCGGTGGTGCGGCTGGCCATTCCCGCCCAGGCGGTGCACTTGTTCGACGCCCACAGCGGCGTGCGCCTGAACTGAATCGAGGTGATGTGATGCAAGCTTGGATGAACGATGTTCCCCGCGCTGTGGGCCAGGCCCAGCGCGACCTGCGCCGGCGCGTGCCCGACCACGCCCAGCGCTTCGCGGCGCTCACCGCCGCGTTGCGCGACGAGGTGTCCAGCGTTCGCGCGGAGCAGGCCGCCGGCGGCGCGGTGCCCGAACTGGCATTCGCCGACATCGCGGCCGGCCGGGTCACGGCCGCTGCGATGGCGCGCATCAAGCGGCGCGGCTGTGTGGTGATCCGCAACGTGTTCGAACGCCGCCAGGTGCACGAGTGGAACGAGCAGATCGTGCGCTACATCGATTCGAACCACTACCTGGAGCATGCCAAGGCCAAGGCCGGGCTCGACAAGTACTTCAGCTCGCTGGCCTCGGGCCGGCCGCAGATCTACAGCCTGTACTGGTCGCAGCCGCAGATCGCCGCGCGCCAGAGCGAAACCATGGCGCAGACCAAACGTTTCCTGAACCGCTTGTGGACCTTCGAGAAGAACGGCGTTCGGTTCTTCGACCCGGACCGCGAGGCCACCTACTCCGACCGCATTCGGCGCCGCGAGCCGGGCGACAAGACCCTGGGCCTGTCGCCGCACTGTGATGGCGGCTCGGTCGAGCGCTGGTGCGACCCGTCCTTCCACACCGTCTACCGCGAGGTGTTCGAAGGCGACCCGCTGGCCTTCGACCCCTTCGATGCCGATGGCCGTACCGCCACCCACGAGATTCCGTCACCCGCCGTGTGCTCGGCCTTCCGCACCTTCCAGGGCTGGACCGCGCTGTCCGGCCAGGGCCCGGGCGACGGCACCTTGAAGCTGGTGCCGGTGGCGAATTCGATGCCCTGGATGCTGCTGCGCGCGTTGCAGGCCGATGTGCCGGAGGGCGACCTGTGTGGTGCCCAGCCGGGGCGCGCGCTGGGCGCGTCGCCGCAGTGGCACGCGGCACTGCTGGAAGGGCTGGTGGCTATCCCCCGGGTCGAGCCGGGCGACACGGTGTTCTGGCATTCCGACGTGATCCATGCGGTTGAAGACGAGCACCACGGCAAGGGCTACAGCAACGTCACCTACATCGGCGCGTCGCCCTGGTGCGACAAGAACGCCGAGTTCCTCAAGCGCCAGGCGCCGGCGTTTCTGGAGGGCCGCAGCAGCCCCGATTTCGCACCCGAAAACTACGAGGTGGGCTTTCAGGGCCGCGCGACCCCGGCCGACCTCAGCCCGTTGGGCCAGATGCAGATGGGCCTGCGACCCTGGGGCGGTCTCTGATGCCCGTGCCCGATTTGCGCAGCCCCGCGTTCCTGCTCGACCACATCCGTCACACGCTGGCGTTCTACGAAGGCCGGTGCATCGACCCCAGCGGCGGCTTCTTCCACTTCTACAAGGACGACGGCACGGTCTACGACCGGCGCACGCGCCACCTCGTCAGCAGCACGCGCTTCGTCTTCAACCACGCGATGGCGTTCCGCCGTTTCGGCGGGCCCGCGCGGCAGGACGCGGTGCGGCACGGGCTGGCCTTCCTGCACGACGCGCATGCGCAAGCGCAAGGCGGGTACGCCTGGCAGATCGACTGGCACGCTGGCCGGGCCACGGTGCAGGACGGCACCCAGCACTGCTACGGCCTGGCCTTTGTACTGCTGGCGCATGCGCATGCGCTGATGGCCGGCGTGGCGGACGCCGCGGCGGGCCTGGAAGCCACCTGGCGGCTGATGGAACAGCGCTTCTGGGAGCCGGCCCACGGCCTGTACGCCGACGAGGCCAGCGCGGATTGGCAGCTCGGCGCGTACCGCGGCCAGAACGCCAACATGCATGCCTGCGAGGCGATGCTTGCGGCGTTCGACGCGACCGCCGAGCCGAAGTACCTGCATCGGGCGCTGCGGCTCGCCGAGTCCATCACCCAGCGCCAGGCCGCGCTGGCCGAAGGCCTGGTGTGGGAACACTACCGTGCCGACTGGACGCCCGACTGGGACTACAACCGCGCCGACAAGACCAACATCTTCCGCCCCTGGGGCTTCCAGACCGGGCACCTGACCGAGTGGGCCAAGCTGCTGCTGCATCTGGAAGCGCATCTGCCCGAAGCGCTGCGCCCGCCATGGCTGGTGCCGACCGCCAGGCACTTCTTCGACACCGCGCTGCGCCTGGGCTGGGACGATCAACACGGTGGCCTGGTCTACGGCTTCGCGCCCGATGGCGAGGTCTGCGACGGTCACAAGTATTTTTGGGTCCAGGCCGAAAGCTTTGCCGCGGCGGCACTGCTGGCGCTGCGCACCGGAGAAGCCAAATACTGGGACGCGTATGACCGCCTCTGGGCCTACAGCTGGCAGCATCTGGTCGACCACCGGCATGGGGCGTGGTTCCGCATTCTTTCGCCCGACAACCACAAACTCAGCGATGAAAAAAGCCCGGCCGGCAAGACCGACTACCACACGATGGGGGCGTGTTACGACGTGCTGCGCGGGCTGGGGGCCTGACGCGAGCCGCTGCCGATCAAGCCCGGGCCGGCCCCTTCACCCCCAGCTTGAACGCAATCATCGCGCGCAGCTTGTTCGGCAGCACCGGCTTGGTCAGCACGTGGAAATTGTGTTCCTGGGCTTCCTTTTCATGGCCGGTCATCGTGCTGCCGGTGACGACGATGGCCGGCACGGCGGCGCCGAAGCGTTGGCGCAACGCTGAAATCGCCTGCACGCCGGTCAGCCCGTTCTCGAGCCGGTAGTCGACGATCAGCAACTCGGGCGCGGGCCGATCGAGCGGGTTGCTGCGCGCCCACGCCGCGCTGGCCGCCACGCTGTCGAACGAGGCGATGCTGGCGCCCCAACCCTTGAGCAGGATCTCCAGGCTGCTGCGAACCACCGGTTCGTCTTCGACGATGACGATCAGCCGGCCGTTCAGCGTCAGCTCCAGCGGGCCCTTGGCCGGCAGCGCCGCGGCCGGCTGGCTGGGCGCCTTGCCGCCGGGCAACTCGAGCGTGAACACGCTGCCGCGGCCGGGGGTCGACACCAGCCGCAGCGGCGCGCCCATCAGCGCGGCCAGCCGCTTGACGATGGCCAACCCCAACCCCAGGCCCTTGCGCTGGTGCGGCGCGACCGCGTCGGTGTTGGGCACCTGGTAGAACTCTTCGAAGATCATCGCCTGCTGCTCGGGGCGGATTCCCAGCCCGGTGTCCCACACCTGCAGCAGCACCTCGTCGCCACGCTGGCGGCAACTCACCAGTACGCTGCCGTCGTTGGTGTAGCGCAAGGCGTTGGACACCAGGTTGCGCAGGATGCGCTCGACCAGCAGCGGGTCGGCGAACACCGCACGATGGCCGCCGCGCTGGCGCAGCGCCAGCCCTTTTTCGAATGCCACCGGCTCGAAGTGCAGGCGCAGCTTGCGCAGGATGTCGTCGACCTGGAAGTGCCTGGGGTGGACCTCGACGCCGCCACTGTCGATGCGGGTGATGTCCAGCAGCTCGGAGAACAGGCCTTCGAGCGCGTCGACCGACTCGTTGATGCTGTTCACCAGGTGCGCCACCTCGGGCTCGTGCACCCGCTGGCGCAGGGCCTCGGCAAACAGGCCCATCGCGTGCAGCGGCTGGCGCAGGTCGTGGCTGGCGGCGGTGAAAAACTGGGTCTTGGCGCGGTTGGCCACTTCGGCCTCGCGGCGCGCGACTTCGGCGGCGTGTTTTTCCACCCGCAACTGGGCCAGCAAGCCGTCAGCCTGCAGCTTGAGCTCCATCACGCGTTGCAGCGCCTGGCGGTAGTAGCGCGCCAGCACGGCGGTGAGGCTGATGATCAACAGCAACTCGCCCGCCAGTTGGTAGTTGGCGACGCCACCGACGCTGGCGATGCGCACCACCAGCGGCAGGAAACACAGCGACACGAAGCCGAAATACATGCGCGGCTGGGTCGACAGCACCGGCACCGCCGCCACCGCGAAGGTGTAGACGATGACAATCAGGCCGGTCTGCTGCGACGCGTTGCCCAGCCCGTAAAAAATCCAGCCGGTCAGGCCCCACAACGCGCCGGCGGCCGCGGTGCCGAGGTTCGAATACAGGCGCCAGCGTTGCCAGTCTTCGCGCGTGCTCGGCGCGGCGCGCTTGAAACGCTCGCCGACCCACCAGCGCGCCAGCGCCATCAGCGCAAACGCGCCGAGCCACGGCAGCATCATCGAGGCCGGCGCGAGCTTCCAGAACAGCATCACCACCACCCCGACGCCGGCAACGAAACCGGCCAGCGTGGCGGGCAGGAAGTCGTAGGTGGTTCGCACTTCCTCGGGCAGCGACGAAAGCGCCAGCTCGGAGGCCTTGGGATCGGCGGACGCTGCCTCGGCGTTTTCCGCCAGCGCGGCGGGCAGGGTGTCGGTGGTCAATGGGGTTCCTTATCGCCCGCCCGGGGAACGCCAGGCGTTCAGGCCGCCCTGTTGCGACATCTGCCCGACCGCCAGCACCGCCTGGGTGCGCGAGCTGACGCCCAGGGCGCGCAGCACCGCAGCCACGTGGTCCTTGACGGTTTCGACCGACACATTCAGGTCGCGCGCGATCAGCTTGTTGGGCTTGCCCTGCAGCAGCAGCGCCAGCACCTCGGTCTGGCGCGGCGTGAGGCCCACCGCGTCGAGCGGGCGCTGGGTTTGCAGTGGTTCGGGCCGTGCGTGGGTCTGCACCTGCGACAGCATCTCCCCCGCCGCGCCGGCCCCGGCGCCGGGCGCCGGCCGCCGGGCGCCCATCGCCATGGTCGGCACGTAGATGCCGCCCGACATCACCACGTGCAGCGCTTCGTACAGGGCTTCGTTGCTGGACCGCTTGGGCACAAAACCCATCGCGCCGGCATCGACGGCGCGGATCACGTCGCTTTGCCGGTCGGAGGCCGACACCACCACGACCGGCAGCGCCGGGTAGGTGGCACGGAACTCGTCGAGCACATCGAAGCCGTCGGCGTCGCCCAGTTGCAGGTCGAGCAGCACGAGGTCGAAATCGGCATCGTCGCAAAGCGTCTGCCGCGCCGCCCGCGCGCTGGCCGCGCTGACCACCACGACACCCGGGCGCATGCCTTCGATGACGCTTTGCAGCGCCGACAGGATCAGCGGGTGGTCATCGACCAGCAGGATTTTCATGGGGCTGGGGTGGGGGTCAGGTGAATCGGCGCGCCACCGACTCTGCCACACAGACCGGCTTGTCCGACCCCTCGCGCTCCATCGTGACCTCCATCGTCAATTGCGCGCCCCCTTCGATGGGCTCGAAGCCGAGCAGCTTGAAATGCCCGCGCAAGCGGCTCCCGCTCGGCACCGGCGCCGGGAAGCGCACCCGGTTGAGCCCGTAGTTCACGCCCATGCGGGTGTCGAGCACCTCGATGGCCGCGGCGCTCATTTCGGGCAGCAGCGACAAGGTCAGGAAGCCGTGCGCGATGGTCGAGCCGAACGGGCCGGCGGCCGCGCGCACCGGGTCGATGTGAATCCACTGGTGGTCGCCGGTGGCCTGCGCGAACTGGTCGATGCGGTCCTGGCCGACGCTGATCCAGCCGCTGCTGGCGATCGTCTGGCCCACCAGGGCTTGAAGTTCGGCGAGCTTGTCGAAGGTTCTCATTCGTCCGGTTCCTTGGGTTCTTTGTTCTCTTTGGGCGGGGCGTCGGTGGCCAGCCAGGCGGTGATGGGCTGCCATTGTTCGAGGTCGCTCTCGAAGCGGCCCGGCGCCACGTCCCACAGCGTGCGGCCGTGGGCGGCAAGGTGCACGTAGTTCTGCGTGTCGCGCAGGAAGCCCAGCATCGGCGCCTCGGCGTTGCCCAGGTAGCTGCGCAGCTGGCTGGTGGCGATCGTGCCCTCGCGGGTGCGCATGCCCACGGTGGCCAGATGGAAGCGCGCGCTGCGTTTGTGGGCCAGCAGCAGGTGGATGAAATCGTGCGTGGCGCGGATGTCGAAGATGCTGGGCTGCAGCGGCACCAGCACATGGGTGGCGAGCTTGAGCACCTCGTTGAGCCGGTCGCCGTGCAGGCCGGCGGGGGTGTCGAGCACCAGGTGGGTGGTGCCCTTGGGCGGGCGCGCGATGTGGTTGTGCGACACGTCCCAGTGGCTGATCAACGGCAGGTCGCGGGGCCGCTGGGCCAGCCATTCGCGCGCCGAACCCTGCCGGTCCACGTCGCCCAGCATCACCGCATGGCCGCGCGCCGCCAGGTAGCCGGCGATGTTGGTGGACAGGGTGGTCTTGCCCACGCCACCCTTCGGATTGGCCACCACGAACACCGGCATGCAGACCTCCTGATGCGATTCGGGTTATGTTACCGGCGCAGCCAAGCAGCCTGCCATTCAGACTAACCAGCGTCCGGTGCGGCGCCTTCGCCCGATTCGTCTCCACCTCGCCATGGCCACAGACACCACCCCGACCGCCGCCGACGTGCTCGTCATCGTCGCGCACCCACAAATGGAGCAGTCACGCGCGAACCGCGCGCTGATGCGGGCCGCCACCGCGCTCGAACACCAGCGCGCCGCCGCGCGCCTGCCCAGGGTCACGGTGCGCGACCTGTATGCGCTGTACCCCGACTACCTGATCGACAGCGCCGCCGAGCAGGCCGCGCTGGCGTCGGCCCGCCTGGTGGTGTGGCAGCACCCAATCCATTGGTACAGCATGCCGCCGCTGATGAAGCTGTGGGTCGACGAGGTGCTGGCCTTCGGCTGGGCCTACGGGCCCGCGGGCACCGCCCTGCGCGGCAAGGACCTGTGGCTGGTGGCCACCACCGGCGGCCCGGAGGATTCGTACCACCCCGACAGCTACAACCGCTATTTTTTCGACGCCTTCCTGCCGCCCTTCGAGCAGACCGCGGCGCTGTGCGGCATGCGCTTTCTGCCGCCGTTGATGCTGCACGGCGCGCACCGCGCCACCGACGAACAGATCGCGGCCCATGCCGAGGTCTACGCCGAGCGCCTGGCCAGCTACCCGCAATGGCCTGAACTCGACGAGATGCAGGCCTGCCCCGCCTGCGACGTGCCGCTCACGGCGCGACCGATGGAGACTGTCTTGAAAGCGAGCGCCTGATGGAACACAGCTCCTGGCTGACCGGCAGCCTTGTCTACCTGGGCGCGGCTGTGCTGGCCGTGCCGCTGGCCCGGTTCCTCGGGCTGGGCTCGATCATCGGCTACCTGGGTGCGGGCATCCTGATCGGGCCGTGGGGGCTGAAGTTCGTCACCGACCCGCAGGACATGCTGCACTTTGCCGAGTTCGGCGTGGTGCTGATGCTGTTCCTGGTCGGGCTCGAACTGGAGCCGCGCCGCCTGTGGTCGCTGCGCAAGCCGATCTTCGGCTGGGGCAGCGTGCAGCTGTTCGGCTCGGCTGCGCTGATGCTGGGCGCAGCGGTGCTGGCCGGGGTGGACTGGCGCCTGGCGCTGGTGGCGGCACTCGGCTTGGGCATGTCGTCCACGGCCATCGGCCTGGGGGTGTTGAACGAACGCAACCTGCTGGGCACGACCTCGGGCCAGAGTGTGCTGAGCGTGGCCCTGCTGCAAGACGTGGCCGCGATTCCGATCCTGGCGCTGGTGCCCTTGCTGGCGGTGGCCGACGTCCAAGCCGGCGGCGGCGGCTGGCTCGGCGCGGCCAAGGCGATCGGCGTGATCGCGGCCATCATCCTCGGCGGCCGGCTGCTGCTGCGCCCGGCGCTGCGCTGGATTGCGCGCAGCGACACGCCCGAGATCTTCACCGCCACCTCGCTGTTGCTGGTGGTGGCCACTGCGGCGCTGATGCAGGCGGTGGGTTTGTCGATGGCGCTCGGCGCCTTTCTGGCCGGCGTGCTGCTGGCCGAAAGCGAATACCGGCGCGAGCTGGAGACCGACATCGAGCCGTTCAAGGGCTTGCTGCTCGGCCTGTTTTTCATTGCCGTGGGCATGAGCATCGACTTCGCGGTCGTCATCCGGCAACCCGCGCTGGTGGCCGTTGTGGTCGTGGGCTTCCTGCTGCTGAAAGCACTCGTGCTGTGGGCCATGTGCCGCACCATGCCCATTCCGCTGCCCGAGCGGCCGGTGTTCGTGATCCTGCTGGCGCAAGGCGGCGAGTTCGGCTTCGTCGTGTTCCAGACCGCCGCCGGCGCCAACGTGATCGACGCGGCCGCCGCGTCGCTGCTGGTGGCGGCCGTGGCCATCTCGATGCTGCTCACACCGCTGCTGCTGGTGGCGGCCGACCGCTGGCTGGTGCCGCTGCTGGCCGCGCGCGGCCAGCGGAAGATGGACGAGATCAGCGAGCCGCAAGATGCGCCGGTGATCATCGCCGGCCTGGGCCGCTACGGCCAGATCGTCGGCCGCATGCTGTTTGCCAACGGCATCACCCCGACGGTGCTGGACCACGATGCCGAGCAGATCGAAGCCCTGCGCCGCTTCGGCTGGCTGGCGTTCTATGGCGACGCGACCCGGCTCGACCTGATGCGCACCGCCGGTGCCCACAAGGCGCGCGTGCTGGTGCTGGCCATCGACGACGTGGCGCAGAGCGTCGAGGTGGCGACCCTGGTGCGCGAGCACTTCCCGCAGCTGACGATCGTGGCGCGCGCGCGCAACGTCACGCACTACTTTCAGCTGCGCGAACTGGGCGTGACGCTGATCGAACGCGAGACGTTCGACTCAGCGCTGATGAGCGCCCGCAGCGCGCTCGAATCCCTCGGTTGGCAGCCCCACCAGGCGCGCAATCTGGCGCTGCGATTCCGGCGCCACAACATCGAACAACTCGAAAAGAACGTGCCGCACTGGAAAGACCAGGCCAGGCTGATCGCATCGGCCAAGCAGGGGCGCCAGCAGCTCGAAGAACTGTTTGCGCAGGAACGCAAAGAGGCCGAGGAGCGCCGCGTGCGCACGGGCTGGAGCCAGCCGACGGGCGCGAGCCCGGAGCCGTCAAACTGACGCCGGGCAAGGATCGGGACGGCATCGGGCTCAGGGCATTTGCGCGCGTTTGGAACGCAACGAATGTCGCCACGGCCAGCCGACCGGCCCGAACCAAGCCCCGCCCGCCAGCGATGCCGCGTTGACCAGCCCGTACACCACCAGCGCCACCGCCTGGGCGATGAACACCGGCGTCAACCCAGCGCCCCACTGCAGCGCCAGCCAGCCACCGCCCACCGCCACCAGCAGCCGCGCGAGGTTGCCGATCACCGGCCACAGCAGTCGCCCCGCCCCTTGCGAGGCAAAGTACAAGACCAGGCCCAGGCCGAAAAAGCCGTACACCGGCCCAACGGCGCGCAGGTACAAGCTGCCGGCCTCCAGCATGGCCGGGTCGCGGTCGAACAGCGACAGCCAGGCGTGCGGGAAGGCGGCGGCGCACAGGCCAATCGCTTCGGTCATGACAAAAGCGATGGCTGCACCGACCCACGCCGCGCGCAAGGCGCGTTCGCGCTGCCCGGCGCCGATGCAGGTGCCGACCATCGCCACCAGCGGCGCGCCCAGGCCGAACACCAGTGGCACCAGCAGGTACTCCAGCCGCGAGGCGGTCCCGTAACCCGCAATCGCCGCGGTGCCGAAACGCCCCACCAGTGCGGTGCCGATGACGATCACCAGACTCGTTGCGACGGTGGAAATCGTGCCCACCAGACCGACGCGCAGGATGTCTCGAAACAGCGGCCTGCGAAAGCGCACACCGGCAAAAGCCGGGCGCAACACACTCTTGCCGGACCACAGGTAGGCCGCCAGCGCGAAGGTGCCCAACAAGTAGAAGACCAGCAGCGCCACCGCGCCACCGGCAATGCCCAACCCGGTCAGCGGGCCCCAGCCGAAGATCAGCAGCGGCGACAGCGGGACCAGCACCACGGTGCCCGCGCACGTGACGATGGCCGGCAGCGCCATGTTGCCGGTGCCGCGGATCACGGCCGACAGCGAGTTGAAGAGCCAGATGAGGACCGCGCCGGCGAAGACCCAGTTCGAGTAGATCAACGCGGCCTCCAGCGCCGCACCATGGCCGCCCATGGCGCTGTAAAGCCAGCGCCCGCCCGCCAGCACGGCCGCCATGAATGCCAGGCCGAAGCCCAGCGCGATCACGCCGGCATGCAGCACCAGGGCGTCGGCATCGGTGCGCCGCCGCGCGCCGAGTGCGCGCGCGATGGCCGAGGCGATGCCCCCGCCCATCGCGCCGGCCGAGGTCATCTGCATCAGCATCAGCACCGGAAACACCAGCGCCATGCCGGCCAGCGCGTCGGTGCCGAGCTGGCCGACGAAGTAGGTTTCGATCAGCCCGGCGCCGGCCTGCGCCAGCATCACCAGCACGTTGGGCGCGCCCAGGCGCAGCAAGGTGCGCGCGATCGGCGCCTCCAGCAGCAGCCGCGTGCGCGGGTCCAGCGCGTCGCCCATCAGGCCGGCCGCACCACCGCGCGCTCCGGCCGGGCCTCCCGAATCGGCAGGTGAATCAGCGCCGCGCCGACGGCCAGCACGATGTCGATGTACCAGAGCCAGTCGAAGGAGCCGGTGGCCTCGAACACCTTGCCGCCGCCCCATGCGCCCAGGAAGCCGCCGATCTGGTGCGTCAGCATCACGATGCCGAACAGCGTGGCCATGTTGGCGGTGCCGAAAAACTTGGCGACCAGGCCGGCGGTGGGCGGCACGGTGGACAGGAAGGTCAGGCCCATCACGGCGGCGAACACCAGCATCACCGTGCCCGTCTTGGGGGCCAGCAGGAACACCATCACGGCCACCGCGCGCGCCGCGTACACCAGCGCCAGCAGCGACTTCATGCGCCAGCGGCCCACAGCCCAGCCCATCGCCACGCTGCCGACGATGTTGAACAAGCCCAGCATCGCCAGCGACCACGCGCCGTATTGCACCGGCAGGCCGCACGACGCGATCACGCCGGGCAGGTGGGTCCCGAGAAACGCGACGTGAAAACCGCAGACAAAAAAGCCGCCGGCCAGCATCAGGTAGCTCGGGTTGCGCAGCGCCGTGCGAATCGCCTCGCGTGTGCCCACCGGCTTGTGGCCTGCCACCGCCGATGGCGCCGCAGCCTGGCGCGAGTTGCCCTTGAGCACCCACGCCGCCGGCAGCGCCAACAGCACGATCAGCCCCAGCACCTGCATCGCCGGGGCCCAGGTGAGCGCGACCAGCAAGACACCGGCGATCGGCGCCATCACGAACTGCCCGAACGAGCCGCCGGCGTTGACGATGCCGGTGGCCATGCCGCGTTTGTCGGCCGGCAGCAGCCGCATCGTGGCGGCCATCAGCACGGCCGGCCCGGCCATGCCGGCGCCACCGGCGGCGAGCACGCCGATCGCGAAGATCAGGCCCGCGGTCGTGGTCATGAACGGCGTGATGAAGGTGCCCAGCGCCACCAGCGCCACACCGACCAGCAGCACCCGGCCGGCGCCCACCTTGTCGGCCATCGCGCCGGCGAACGGCTGCGTCAGGCCCCACCACAGTTGGCCAAAGGCAAACGCCAGGCTGATGCTGCCCAGGCCCAGCCCGGTGGCGGTGTTGAGCGAACTGAGGAACAGGCCCATGGTCTGGCGCGTGCCCATGGTCAGCGCAAAAGCGCCCGCGGCGGCGAGCAGCACCACCCAGACGGCCCAGCGCCTGGGTGGGGCGGCGGAGGTGTCATTCATCAGCGGCTCCAGTGTCAAGGGGATCGAGCAGCGCCAGCGCGTCGTCGACCAGCGCATGCAAGGCGGCCACGCGCTCGACGCCCAGCTTTTGATTCAGGCCTTCCTGCGCCACCCGCCAGCGGCGCTGCGCCTCGACGCGTTTGTCGCGCCCGGCTTGGGTGATGCTGACGCTGCGGCTGCGCCCGTCGGGCCCGGCCTGCAGCTCGACCCAGCCGGCGCTGAGCAGCGGTTTGAGATTGCGCGTCAGCGTGGACGCGTCCATCGTCATGGCCTGCGCCAGCGCGCCGGGGCGAATCGGCCCGAGCTTGAGCACATGCGAGAGCAGCGAATATTGGGTGGTCTTCAGGCCGGCCTTGGCCACTTCGAGGTCAAAGTGCTGGCTGACGCGGCGCACCAGCTGGCGCAGCTTGAAACTGGTGCAGCCCTGCGGCGAGGTGCCGCGCCGGGCCGGCGTCATGCCGAGCTTGCTCATGCATTTCATTGTACCTACAAGTTTTGCAGGTGCAACCAGAACGAGCCCGCTTCATGAGCGCTGAAAAAACCCTCGCGCAGTGGAACCGGCAATTCGACGCGGTGCGCGCGCATGCGCGCCGGCGGCGGCCGGCCCGGCGTGGCCAGCCCGGCCATGCTGAAGGGCAAGACCGGCATCGAGGTCTTGCGGGCCATGCTGGCCGGTCAAGGGCCCACGCCGCACATCGCCGAGACGCCGGACTTCGCGCTGGTCGAGGTCGATGCGGGTCGGGCAGTGTTCCAGGGCACACCCCAGGTCAAGCATGTCAACCCGCTGGGCGGCGTGCACGGCGGCTGGTACGCCACGCTGCTCGATTCGGCGCTGGGCTGCGCCGTGCACAACCTTGATGCCCGCGGGCCGCGCCTGCACCACGGCCGAACTGAGCGCCAACATCGTGCGCGCAGCGTCCATCAAGTCAGGCCCGCTGCGCGCCATCGGCAGCGTGATCCACTGCGGCCGCCCGCTCGCCACCGCCGAGGCCCGCATCGCCGGGCCGGATGGCAAGCTGTATGCGCATGGCACGACGACGTGTTTGGTGTTTGAGATGCCGGTGGGGTGATCGATCATGGAGGAGAGGGACCGCTGTCGCTGCACCGCACGTGACATCGCTGCCTCCTTACAATGAGGCCGAAGGAGTGCATGCCATGACAGCAAGCGAACAAGTGTTGATCGAGAAGATCAAGCAGCTTCCCCCGCAGCGGATGGCCGAGGTGGAAGACTTCGTTGACTTCCTGCGTGCGCGCGAAGCCGAACAACGCCTGACGCACGCGGCCGGCAAGGCCAGCGAGGCGAGCTTTGCCGCCGTGTGGAACAACGACGAGGACGCGGCTTACGACCGGATGTGAGCCGTGGCCACCACTTCAAGGCCCGGTTTCGGCGAGGTGCTGCTCGTGCCGTTTCCGTTCACCGATCAGTCGGGCGCGAAGAAGCGTTCGGCCGTCATCGTTTCAAGCCTGCGCTACAACACCAACCGGCGCGATCTTGTGATCATGGCGATCACCAGCCAGATGCACCAGCCGCTGGGCTTCGGCGAGGCCATGGTCGCCGACTGGCAAAGCGCCGGGCTCATCAAGGCGTCCGTCCTCAAACCCGTCTTCACCACGATTGAGCAGGGGCTCGTCGTGCGCACGATGGGCAAACTGTCGGCGGCCGACCTCAAGGCCCTGCGGGAGGTCATCGGCGAGGTGATCGGCTGAGGTCTTCGCCGAGCTGGGCGCGAGAATCAAGACCTGACCTCAAACGATGAGGTCGTTGTCAACTCCTCCGTTCGGTGTACTCGCGGCAGCAATGGCTTGACCAATTTCAGCTGCGATGTCAGGCCGCCCCGACGCTACTGCATATGCTTGCAACGACGAACCGTCGGGGGCTCTTACAAGTGGATCAGCGGCCTTGTCAATGGTGAGGACTGGTCTCATGCAATGCGAACAAACCACGCCTCCCGCCCGCGGCTTTGCTCGCGCAAACGCGCGCACCGGTACGCACACGTTGCAGACCGACGTCCGGGAAAGATCAAAGCGCGTCGCGGCCCAGTGCCTTGAGCTTGCCGAACCAGCGGTTGCGGGTTTTCTCGTCGAGCGCCTCGGCCGTGCCGATCAAGGTCTCGTTGACCGGCGCAATGCCGACGAAACCGAGCACGTTGCGCTCCAGCGACCTGATGCTGTGGGCGCGAAAGTAGAAGCGGTACACCAGCGCCGGCATGCCCATCGTGACGACGATGCGGGCCGAGCGCCCCTTCAGGCCCTTCTTGCCGAACGGGTTGGCGCCCTCGCCGCTGAAGGCAAAGCCAGGCCGCGCCACCTGCTCCAGGAAGCCCTTCACCAGCGCCGGCATGTCGCCCAGCCAGAGTGGAAAGAAGATCACCAGGTGTTCGGCCCAGGCGATCGAATCCTGCGCCGGCCGCAGGCTCGCGGGCAGGCTGCCCTCGTTCCATTCCTTGGCGCTGCGCAACAGCGGGAAGTCGAGCCGGCCGAGGTCGACCGAGCGGATCTCATGGCCACCCGCTTCGGCGCCTTCGCTGTAGGCACGGGCCAGCGCGTGGCACAGGTGCGCTTGTGATGAGTCCGGGTGGCCTTGAAGAATGAGGATGCGTTTGGACATGTGGCGTGGGTGGCCGGCTCGACCGGAGGCCATGCTCGGCGCATCCGGCCGGCGCCGCCTTGATGCAGCGCAAGCCGCGGTTGTGCTACGGTGCGCCGGCATGCAACACCCGAAGGCTTTGACGATGAAAACAAGTCTCCTCGCCGGCATCGCATGGGCCGCGCTGACCACCCTGGCGCATGGGCCGGCCAGCGCCCAGGCGCCGCGCTGCGAAGTCGACCAGAAGGTCGTGTTCGCGGGGCTCGATTGGGACTCGAACGCCTTTCACACCGCCGTCGCGCAGCGCATCGTGCGCGACGGTTTCGGCTGCGCGGTCGACACCATTCCAGGCTCGACGATTCCACTGATCAACGGCATGGCGCGCGGCGACATCCAGGTCATCATGGAGGTCTGGAAGTCCAACACACCGCCCGCCTGGACCCAGGGCGTGGCGGCCGGCAAGCTGGTGGAGGTGGGCGTCAACTTCCCCGACGCCACACAAGGCTGGTTCGTGCCGCGCTACCTGGTGGAGGGCGCGCAGGCGCCGGCCAAGGGTTTGAAGGCGGTGAGCGACCTGCCCCGCTTCAAGGCCTTGTTCAGCGACCCCGAAGAAAAAGCCAAGGGCCGCTTCCTCAACTGCCCGGCGGGCTGGCAATGCGAGCTGTTCAACAGCAAAAAGCTGGCGGCCTACGGGCTGGAGGCAGACTTCACCAACTTTCGCCCCGGGACCGGCGCGGCGCTCGACGCGGCCATCGTCTCGGCCGTCAAACGCCAGCGCCCGCTGTTGTTCTACTACTGGGGGCCGACCTGGCTGCTCGGCCAACTGGGCAAGGACCTGGTGATGCTGGACGAGCCGCCCTTCGACGAGGCGGCGTGGAAAGCGCTGGCCGATGCGCGCGACCCCAAGGACGTGAAGGCGGCCACGGCCTACCCCGTGGTGCAGGTGGTGGTGGGCGCGACCCAGGCCTTCGTCGACAAGGCGCCCGCCCTCCACGCGTTCCTGAAGAACTACCGCACGAGCGGGCAGCTGGTGTCGGAGGCATTGGCGTTCATGCAGCAGACCAAGGGCACGGCCGACGACGCGGCGCGCAATTTCCTCAAGACGCGCGAAGACGTGTGGGGCTCGTGGGTGCCGCCGGCGGTGGCCGCGCGCGTCAAGGCCAGGCTCTGAGCCACCGTGGCCATGGCTCAGCCAGGCAATCAAACGGGCACGCCAGACGCCCTGGCCTCGTTCCCCGACTGGGGCGCACCGGTGCGCGACGCCACCAATGCGCTGGTGGAGTGGCTGGTGCTTCGCTTCGGCGACGGCTTCGAGGCCTTTTCGAACACCTTGCTCACGCTGCTGGTGGGGCTGGAGCAGCTGTTGCGCGGTGCGCCGCCGTGGCTTGCCTTGCTGGCCACCGCAGCGCTGGCGTTCGGCGCCAGCCGCAGCCTGCTGCTCGCGCTGGCCAGCGCCGCCGGCCTGTGGCTGATCGGCGCGCTGGGCCAGTGGGAGCAGGCCATGCAGACGCTCGCGCTGGTGCTGGTGTCGGTCGCGCTGTGCCTGGGGCTGGGCCTGCCGCTGGGGGTGTGGAGCGCACGGTCCGCGTGGGTGCGGCGCATCGTCTTGCCGCTGATGGACCTGATGCAGACCATCCCGAGCTTCGTCTACCTGATCCCGGCCGCGATGCTGTTCGGCCTGGGCAAGGTGCCGGCCATCCTGGCCACGGTGATCTACGCGGCGCCGCCGTTGATCCGGCTGACCGACCTGGGAATCCGCGAGGTCGGCGTCGACGCCATCGAAGCCGCGCGCGCGTTCGGCGCGACGCGCTGGCAATTGCTCATGCGCGTGCAGATCCCGCTGTCGCTGCCGTCCATCATGCAAGGCATCAACCAGACCACGATGATGGCGCTGGCGATGGTGGTGGTGGCCTCGATGATCGGCGCGCGCGGGGTCGGCGAGACGGTGCTGGTGGGCTTGCAGCGCAACGACCCCGGCACCGGCCTGGTGGGCGGGTTGGTGATCGTGATCCTGGCGATCGTGCTCGACCGCATGCTGCAGTCTTGCGGCCGGCGCTTGCAGGCGCATCGCGACGCGCAAGCCTGACTCCCCGGCCCATGGCGCTGATCGAACTCAAAGGCCTGACGACGATTTTCGGGCGCCGGCCGGCACAGGCGCTGGCCCAGGTGCGCGCCGGCATCGACAAGGCCACGCTGCTGGCGCAAACCGGGCACAGCCTGGCCTTGCACGATGTCGACCTGGCGATCCAAGCCGGCGAGATCTTCGTCATCATGGGCCAGTCGGGTTCGGGCAAGTCGACGCTGGTGCGCCACATCAACCGGCTCATCGACCCGACGGCCGGGCAGGTGCTGATCGATGGGCAGGACATCACCGCGCTCGGCATGGCCGAGTTGATCGCACTGCGGCGCCGGCGCCTGGCGATGGTGTTCCAGCGCTTCGGCCTGCTGGCGCACCGCAACGTGCTGGACAACGTCGCGCTCGGCCTGGAGCTGCGCGCGGTGCCGCTGGCCAGGCGCCAGGCCGACGCGATGCGCTGGATCGAGCGTGTCGGGCTGGCCGGGTCGCATGCGTCGTACCCGTCGCAGTTGTCGGGCGGCATGCAGCAGCGCGTCGGCCTGGCGCGCGCGCTGTGCGCCGACACCGACATCATCCTGATGGACGAAGCCTTCTCCGCGCTCGACCCGTTGATCCGCTCGCAGTTGCAGGGCGAGTTGCTGGCGCTGCAGGCCGACTATCACAAGACCATTGTCTTCATCACCCACGACCTGGACGAGGGCTTGCGCATCGGCAGCCGGGTCGCGATCCTGAACCAGGGGCGCGTGGTGCAGGTCGGCACGCCCTCGCAGGTGCTGATGCGGCCGGCGGACGCCTACGTCGCGTCATTCGTGGGCGACGTCAACCGGGCGCGTGCCTGGCGCGTCGCCGACGCTCTGGCGCCCTGGCCGGTGGAGTTGCCGCAGCCAGAGGTTTCCGACGCGGTGGCCGAGGACGACACGCTGGAGCAGGTGCTGCCACAACTGGTCGGCACGGGCACGCCGCGGGCGGTTCGGCGGGGCAGCGCCATCGTCGGCCAGGTGTCCATCGAAACAGTCAGGGCGCTGTTGCAGCCACCACGCTGACCTCGATGGCCGGTGGCGGCCGCATGCGCCGCCGGGACCGTGCCGGCAACGGCGAGTTCGAACTAGGGGGAAGGGTCTGCGACGCATTGACGCGTCCAGAACGCAGTTTCAGAATCAACTCGTTACGAGCCGGGTGCGCCTGGATTTCGAGACGCCCCCCCAGATCGTGACGCTGTTGCAAACGAGCAGCGGCAACCCGCCGCAGTTCGTGTCTGCCACGGCACGGGTTCACGTCCTACAACCAACATCGAAGGGGGATTCAAATGTTCATGCGACACCTGTTTCATCTCGGCGCAGCCGCGCTCACCGCGCTGGCGCTTGCCGCACCGGCGCACGCCGCGCCACCCCTGCCCGGGGCGATCTTCACGACCCTGGCCGACGGCAGCCAGGTCAATGCCAACATCTTCAGCGCCAAGTGCGATACCTACGGCGTCTACCTCGACGGCGGGCCCGGCCCGAACGCACCGCAGGGCGCGGCCGGCCTGCCCGACGGCGACTA
>JANORB010000133.1:0-6035 GCA_031415135.1 Methylibium sp. | reverse complement strand
GTTGTTCGACATCCAGGATTCGATCGTCGGGGCGATCGACAACTCGTTGGGGAGTGCGTGGACGGGGGCGATTGCCACGACGGATCGAGCGAGCGCGCGGCGGCGGCCGACTGGGAATCTGGCGGCCTATGAGCTGTTTCTGCTCGGCATCGAGCACAAGCATCGCTTCACACCCGGCGACATGGCGAAGGCGCGAGACCACCTGCAACGGGCGGTCGAACTCGATCCGGGGTTTGCGAAGGCGTGGGCGGGCTTGTCGATCGTCTATGTCAACTTGAAGAACTTCGCTCCGGACGATCAGGCCCGCGAAGCCACCGTGACTGCGCGGCGCCACGCGATAGGCCAGGCGCGGCGCGCCGACTCGAACGACCCCGACACCTTGATTCAACTCAACTGGCTGCTCGCTGCCGGCGGGGACTCGGACGGGGCGCAGAACTCTCTGCGGCGCGCGGTGGCGCTGGTGCCGAACAATGCCGACGCACTCGCCGTGGCTTCCATCGCCGGCGGTACCAGTTGCTCGGTGCCCGAGGAGCCGCTGGACTGGGCGGGCCGCGCGTTGCGCCTCAACCCGAATGCGCCGCATTGGTACCACATGGGTATGGGCATTGCGTCGCTTTATGCGCGCAAGCTTGCAGCCGCCATCGACGCGTTCAACAAGGCGCCCGACATTCCTGTCCGCTGGTATCACAGTGCCGCAGCCCATGCATTGGCGGGCGACCCAGACGGCGCGCGCCGCGCAGTGAAGCGCCTGCTCGAACTGAACCCACAGGCCACGGCGCGTCGCATCGCTGCGGATCGTGGCGAGTGGGGCAACCCACAAGCCCGCGCCCTCTTCCTCGAAGGCGCCCGCCTCGCCGGCATGCCCGAGTAGCCGGGTCTGCGTTTGCGGCACCGACCCAACGGCCGAACCACGGCCACTCGCTACACTATGACCAAGTTAGTCATCTGGGGAGTCACCATGGAACAAGTTCAAGTTGCCCAGGCCAAGGCCCAGCTTTCCGCCTTGCTGGAGCGGGTCGAAGCCGGTGAAGAAATCGTTATCGCGCGTCGCGGCAAGGCCATTGCGCGCTTGATTCCGGAACCTCGCACGTCGCGGACCGCCGCCGAAGCGTTGGCCCGCGTCTGGTCGCTGGGTGGCTTGGACATCCAGCCCGCGCCTGAACTCGTGCGGGACGCGCTGGCCGTCGATCTGGATTGAGCGCAGTGCGCTACCTGCTGGACACCAACATCCTCATTGCCGTCAGCAAGAACCTGCCAGGCTTGTCAGACCGGCTGCGTGTCTTACCAACCAGTGCGTTGCTGCTTTCTTCGGTGGTGTTGGCCGAGATCGAGTACGGCATCGTCAAGAGCGCGAAACCCGAGTTGAACCGACAGGTTTACGACGCCTTGCTTCGAGGCTTCGATCTGGTCGAATTCGGTGCTGCGGCGGCCAGACACTACGGCGCGCTGCGGGTTGACCTTGAACGGCGTGGCCAGATCATCGGCCCGAACGACATGATGATTGCGGCGCAGGCTCTGGCTGTTGATGCGGTGATGGTCACTGACAACGGCCGCGAGTTCTCGCGCGTCAGTGGCCTCGCCGTTGAGAACTGGCTCGCCTGAATCAACCGAAGGCCATCCCCTCGGACACCTGCTCACGCGATTCGGGATTCGGTTGCCTGAGGTCGATACCGAGCCCGCCATCCAGGCGGTGATCGACATAGCCTGTTGTCCCCGCCGCCCAGGCCGGCGCCGCGCTCACCACATCACCGATCACCAGCAAGGCCGGGCTGGCGAATGCGCCGGCTTCGACGGTTTGCGGCAGCGACTCCAGCGTGCACAGCGCCTGGCGCTGGTCGGCGCCGCACGCGTTTGAAATCACCGCCGCCGGTGTGCCCGGCGACAAACCCGCAGCCACCAGTTCGGCGACGATCTGCGCGCAGCGCGCCACGCCCATGTAGATCACCAGGGTCAGGCCGCTGCGGGCCAGCGCGGCCCAGTCGGGCCCGTCGCCGCCGGGTTGCTGATGGCCGGTGACCAGCGCCACGCCACGCGAATGGCGGCGGTCGGTGACCGGCAGGCCGATCGAGGCCGGCCCGGCAATGCCGGCGGTCAGGCCGCTGATCACCTCGACCTCGATGCCGGCTTCGCGCAAGGCATCGCATTCCTCGCCGCCGCGCCCGAACACGAACGGATCGCCACCCTTGAGGCGCACCACGCGCTCGCCGGCGCGCGCCTGCGCCACCATCAGGCGGTGGATGAATTCCTGCGGCGTGCTCTGCCAGGCGCCGGGCCGTCCCAAGCCCGGCTGCCCCCCTCGGGGGGTGGCCATCGCCTGCGATGGCCAGGGGGCACACGGGCAGCCGCCGCGCTTGCCAACGTGAATCACGCGCGCCGAGCGGCGTGCATAGCGCAATACGCCGTCGCCGACCAGGTCGTCGACCAGCAGCACGGTGGCGCGGCGGATCGCCTTGACCGCCTTGATCGTCAGCAGGTCCGGGTCGCCGGGGCCGGCGCCCACCAGCGTGACGACGGGAGGCTTGAGGTCGGCAGGGATTCGATTCATGGTGGTGCGCCGACAAGGGGTGGAGTTTGAGCCTGCCCCAATGCGGCCACGATGCATTCCACCTGCAGCGCAATCGGTTCGGGCACCGGCAAGTGCCGGGCCAGAACGGCGCCGATGTAGCGGGCGGTGGCCTGCACGTCGCCGGATTGCGGCAGTTCGGGCAACTGGGTCAGCACGCCCTCGCGCGCACCGACGCTCAAGGCATCGCATCGCTCGCCGCCGAGGTAAACCTCCATGCGCGGTGTGCGGCGCGCGTCGGCCACGGGCTCGCCTTCGGTGCCGCGCAGCAGCAGCGCATCGGCCCGGGTCTCGGTGAGGAACTGGCCCAGCAAGCTGGCGTATTCGGGGTGCGTGTGGTTGACCACGCGGAATGCCGCGCTCCTCTCGCCGCCTGTTCCAGCCGGTGGGTGAAGCACCTTCGCCACCGTGTGGCCCGAATTGCGCAGGCCCACCACACGCCGCACCGCCAGCAACCGCGCCAGCGGCGGGCACAGCAGCTCGGTGGGCGCGAACGCCGGCGCGTTGCGCTGCCAGGCCTGGCCGATGTCGGCGGCGTCGCGCGCGATGCTCAAGCCCAGCACAGAGAAAATCTCGGCACTGGCGACCCGGCCCGGCTCGCTCTCTGGCCCATGCACCAGCACCGGCACCCCCTCACGCGCCAGCAGCAGCGCCAGCAGCGGTGTCAGGTTGGGCAGCTTGCGCGCGCCGTTGTAGCTGGGCAGCCAGACTTGCATGCGGCTGGCCGGCGGCGCCAGGCAGAACCCGCGCGTGGCGGCCAGAAAGCCGGCCAGCTCGGCCGCAGTTTCGCCCTTGATGCGCATGGCGATCGCAAACGCGCCGATCTCCAGGTCGGTGACCCGGCCTTCCAGCACCTGGGTCATCAGGTCTTGCGCCTGCTCGGCGTTCAACGCGCGGGCGCCTTGCCGGCCGCGGCCGATGACCTTGATGTAGCTCGAAATGCTCATGTCGGCATCATGCCGCGAGCACGTTGTCGCGCACCAGCGTGCGCAGCGCGGGCAGGCACGAGCCACATTCGGTGCCGCACTTGAGGCGGCTTTGCAGCTGCGCCAGGCGGGCCTCGGCCGACCCGCTGGCCGTGCCCAGCGCGGCGATGATCTGCGGCTCGCTCACGTCCAGGCAGTTGCACACCTGGCGGCCGCGTGGCGGCGCGGCCAGCGGTGGTTTGGCGCGGCTTTCCAGCAGCGCGCGGCCGAAGGCGCGCGCCGGCTGTTCGTCTTGCAGCAGCGCCAGCACCCAGGCTTGCGCGCGCGT
Source organism: Methylibium sp. (assembly GCA_031415135.1). Classification (GTDB taxonomy): domain Bacteria; phylum Pseudomonadota; class Gammaproteobacteria; order Burkholderiales; family Burkholderiaceae_C; genus LGRD01. Next base: position 2,218 of record JANORB010000133.1, on the reverse strand, counting down.
GTCGCCGGCCAGCATGAAGGCTTGCAGGCCGGCGGCCTCCAGGCCGGGGCCCATCAACATCGCGCGCCGCTGGCCGTGCTTGGGATCGGTGTAGCGCAGCACCGGCGCGCCATGCAGGCCGAGCGCCTGCTCGATCGTGCCCAACACCGCATCGGCCACCGGCGCGGCGGCCGCGGCGCGAAACAACAGGCCGACCCGCTCGGCCGGTTCACGGCCGAAGGGAACACAGCTCGCGTAGTCGAAGCAGGCAAAGCTCTGGCGCAGGCGTTCGCGCACCGCGAGCACTTGCGTCGCGGGCAACCACGCGGCGGCGAGCAGGTTCCACGGCAGCTCGGCGGCCTCGATGCGCACGGCGGCGTGTTTCAGTTCAGGCTGTTTGGACTGGGCACAAAAGGCCGCCGTGGTCAGCCCGTTCACGCCCAGCATGGCCTCGCCCTTGGCACTGCGGCCGCCGACAAATTCCTCGCCCCAGTGCATCGCGACGAAGGCCTGGGCCGGCGCCAGGCGGTCGCTGGGCTGCACCGGCAGCACCAACTCGCCGCGGCGTGAACGCACGCGCACCAGGTCTCCCGCGCTCCATCGGCGCCGGGTCAACTCTTGCGGGTGCATCTCGATGCAGGGCTCGGCGGCGTGGCCGAACAGGCGGCCCAGGGTGCCGGTGCGGCTCATCGCATGCCACTGGTCGCGCAGGCGCCCGGTGGTGAGCGAAACGGGGAAGCGCGCGTCGCGCGGCTCGGCGACCGGCCGGTATGCGGGCGCGCTGAAGCGGGCGCGGCCGTCGGCGGTGGCAAAGCGGCCGTCTTCGTACAGGCGCGCCCGGCCCGCGCTCGCGCCGGTGGGCATGGGCCACTGCTGCGGGGTGGCCAATGCCGCGTAGCTCAGGCCGGTGATGTCGAGGTCGCGGCCGCGCGTGCTTTCGCGGTGTTCGTTCCACACCGCTTCGGCGTCGTCAAACCCGAACAGGCTGGCGCCCTCGGCGCGCCGCGGCGCCTGCGTGGCCCGCAGGCGTTGTTCGAGCCGCCGCCCGAAATCAATGCCGATGGCCCAGTCGTGCCGCGTCTGCCCCGGTGCCGACACGGCCGGCCGCACGCGGCTGATGCGGCGCTCGCTGTTGGTCACCGTGCCGTCCTTTTCGCCCCAGGTGGTGGCCGGCAGCAGCAGGTCGGCATAGGCGCAGGTGGCGGTGGTGGCAAAGGCTTCCTGCACCAGCACGAATTCGCAGCGCTGCAGCGCGCGCCGCACGGTGGCCTGGTCGGGCATCGACTGGGCCGGGTTGGTGCAGGCAATCCAGAGCGCGCGGATCTCGCCGTCGGCCGCGGCCTGGAACATCTCGACCGCTGATCTGCCTGGCGTGGCCGGCACCGCGCTTGCGCCGCCTTGCAAACCCCACAAGGCGGCGACCTCGGCACGGTGGCGTGGATCGGCCAGGTCGCGGTGCGCGCTGAGCAAATTGGCCAGCCCGCCGACCTCGCGCCCGCCCATCGCGTTCGGCTGGCCGGTGAGCGAAAACGGCCCCGCGCCCGGCTTGCCGATCTGCCCGGTCGCCAGGTGCAGGTTGATCAGCGCGGTGTTCTTGTCGGTGCCGCTGCTGCTCTGGTTCAGGCCCTGGCAGTACAGCGACAAGGTCGGCGTGCGCCGCGCTGCCTCGCCCTCGACGCGGCCGCCAAACCAGCGCGCCGCCTGCACGATGTCGGCTTCCTTCAAGCCACAGACCTGTGCCACGTGCCTGGGCGTGTATTCGCGCACGCGGTCGCGCAGCGCGTCGAAACCGGTGGTGTGCGCGGCGATGAACGCGGCGTCGGTCAGCCCCTCCCACAGCATCAGATGCAGCAGGCCGTGGGATAGCGCCACGTCGGTGCCGGGCAGCAGCGGCAGGTGCAGGTCGGCCACGTCGGCGGTCTCGGTGCGGCGCGGGTCGGCGACGATCAGCTTCATGGCCGGGTTGGCGCGCCGCGCGTCTTCGAGCCGGCGGAACAGCACCGGGTGCGCCCAGGCCATGTTCGAGCCGGTGATGAAAACGGTTTGCGCCAGGCCGATGTCGTCATAACAGGCCGGTGGCGCGTCGGCCCCGAGCGACGCCTTGTAGCCTGCCACCGCGCTGCTCATGCACAGGCGCGAATTGGTGTCGACGTTGTTGGTGGCTATCAAGCCCTTGGCGAGCTTGTTGAAGACGTAGTAGTCCTCGGTCAGCAGCTGGCCCGACAGGTAGAAACCCACC
>JANORB010000132.1:0-2764 GCA_031415135.1 Methylibium sp. | reverse complement strand
CCCCGATCGCGCCGCTGCAGCGCCTGCTGGCCGAGGCCCGCCGCTGCGGCCTGCATGTGATCCACACCCGCGAAGGCCACCGGCCCGACCTGAGCGACCTGCCGACCAACAAGCGCTGGCGCTCGCGGCAGATCGGCACGGCGGGTGTCGGCATCGGCGATGTCGGCCCCTGCGGCCGCATCCTGGTGCGCGGTGAGCCCGGCTGGGACATCATCCCCGAGCTCTATCCCGTAGACGGCGAGCCCGTCATCGACAAGCCCGGCAAGGGCTCGTTCTGCGCCACCGACCTGGAACTGATTCTGCACACGCGCCGCATCCGCTACCTGATCCTGACCGGCGTCACCACCGACGTGTGCGTGCACACGACGATGCGCGACGCCAACGACCGTGGTCGAGCGCGGTGAAGGCGCCGAAGCGCTTGGTCAATTCCAGCGTGTCGAGGGCGATCGCGCCGGTGGGCTTCGCAACCGGGTCCAGCGGTGCGGTCATGGCGACCTCAGCGCTTCGATCAGCGCCGATGCAGTCGACACCGCGCCGAACACACCCCCTTGCATCGTCACCATCTTCAGCGCGGCGAGGTGGTTGCCGTGGTCGGTGGCGCCGGTGCAGTCGGACAGGATCACGCACTCGAAGCCACGGTCGTTGGCGTCGCGCATCGTCGTGTGCACGCACACGTCGGTGGTGATGCCGGTGAGCACCAGGTTGCGGATGCCGCGGCTGTGCAGCACCAGCTCCAGGTCGGTGGCGTAGAACGCGCCCTTGCCGGGTTTGTCGATCACCACCTCGCCGGGCAGCGGCTTCAGTTCGTCGATGATTTCCCAGCCCGGCTCGCCGCGCACCAGGATGCGGCCGCACGGGCCCAGGTCGCCGATGCCCACGCCGTTCGTGCCGATCTGGCGCGAGCGCCAGCGTTTGTTGGCGGGCAGGTCGGACAGGTCGGGCCGGTGGCCTTCGCGCGTGTGGATGATGGTGCAGCCGGCGCTGCGCATCGCCGCCATCTGCCTCTTGATCGGCTCGATCGGCGCGCGGGTGTTGGACAGGTCGTAGCCCATCTTGTCCACGTAGCCACCCGCGCCGCAAAAGTCGATCTGCATGTCGATGACGATCAGCGCGGTGTTGGCCGCGCGCAGGTCGCCGTCATAGGGCCAGCGGTAGGGATCGGCTGCGGCATAGCGTGGGGTCGGGCTCATGGTTCAGGCCACTTTCTTCAACGCGGAGGCCGGAGCCGACGGCAAGGCGTCCGGCACCAGCGGGTTCGCCTCGGGACCGATGTAGCCGCGTGTCGGCGCCGCGAGTCCGCAAGACGTGCCATCGGTCACCCGCACCTGGTCGTCGATGATCAGCCCGCTGTTGTAGGGGTTGCCCGCCGGGTTGAACTCCATGATTGAGAAGCAGCCCCAGATCGTGTGCTCGATGCAGGCCGCCTTGAAGGCCGCGACCTCGGGACCATCGAGCCGGCACATGATCTGTGGTGAGGTGTCCATGCTCAGCCCGTGCAGCGCGTACTCGGGGAACACCACCAGGTCCATCGCGCCGTTGTTGCGCCGGGCCTTGCCGACCATGTCGCAAACACGCTGGGTCTGCGCGGCCAGGTCTTGCGGTGTCCTCACTACCGGAAGCTGCAATTGCACAAGACCGAGCACGACGCCGCCCGGCGATTTGTTCAGGCCGCCCAGTCCGCTCATCTGTCGCTCCTCCTCATGGCTGCTCGACTCATCGCGACACCCCCAACCCCACCGGCGCGCCCTGCAGGCTGCGGCGCGGTGAACAGGTCCAGACCAGGATCACCAGCGTCAGCACATAGGGCACGGCATTGAACAGGGAGTAGCCCCAGCCGATGCCCACCGATTGCAGCGCCGGCCCGAGCGCGCCGGCGCCACCGAACAGCAACGCGGCCCACAGGCAGCGCAGCGGGTTCCAGCGCGCGAAGATCTCCAGTGCGACGGCGATCAGCCCCTGCCCGCTGGACAGGCCTTCGTTCCAGCTGCCGGGGTAGTACAGCGACAGCGACGCACCGCCCAGCCCGGCGATGAACCCGCCCGGCGTGGTGGCCGCGATGCGGATGACGTTGACCGAGTAGCCCAGCGCGCGCGCCGCGTCGCTCGAGTCGCCCGCCAGGCGCAGCACCAGGCCCCAGCGCGTGGACTTGAAGCCCCAGGCCAGCAACGCGGCCAGCGCCACGCCGACCGGGAACAGCAGGTTGATCTGCAAGGCCGAGCGGATTTGCGCCGAGCCGCTCCAGTCGCCCAGCGACAACGCCGGAATCTGCGGCGCCTGCGGCTGGATCAGCGGCTTGCCGAGGTAGAAAGCCAATCCGCTGCCGAGCAGCATCAACGCGATGCCGGCGGCGATTCGTTGACGCGCGGGAGCGAGCACACCAGCCCGTGCAGCAGCGCCAGCAAGGCGCCCGAAAGGCCGGCGGCCAGCACGCCCAGCCACACCGAGCCGCTCAGGTAAGCACCGCCGAAACCGGCCATTGCCGAGAACACCAGCACACCTTCGAGCCCGAGGTTGATGCGGCCTGATTTTTCGGTGATGCACTCGGCCAGGCTGACCATCAGGAACGGCGTGCCCACGCGCACCGCGCCGCCGAGCACCGCGACGAGCAGGTTCAACGCCAGCGTCAAGCCGTCCATCTCGGCGTTCATGCGCTGGCCTTGATCACGGCCGGCAACCGCGTGGCCGGCGACGCTGGCGTGGCGGCCTGGGGCAACAAGAGCCTGCCGCGCAAGGCTTCGCTGGCCAGGATCAGCAGGAACGCAAA
>JANORB010000131.1:0-43772 GCA_031415135.1 Methylibium sp. | reverse complement strand
CGCATCTGGCGCGCCGAGCGCTTTTCGTGGTGGCTCACGTCGCTGATGCACAAGTTCCCCGAGGCCGGCGGGTTCGGCCAGCGCATGCAGGCGGCCGAGCTCGACTACCTGGTGCACTCGGCCGCGGCATCGACCGCGATGGCCGAGAACTACGTCGGCTTGCCGATGGAATGGTGAGCCGCGGCAGCGGCTCGGTCAGCGCAGCCGCGCGGCGTTGAGCTTGTCCAGCTTGGCCGAGTAGAGCGCCCGGTCGTTGACGGTGCTGCTGTTTTCCTTGGCGATGATCAGGTGCTTGCGCGCCTGCGCAGCATCGCCCAGCCCGAGGTGGGCCAGCGCCAGCCAGAAGTGGAACTCGTGGTGATAGGCCGCGCGTTTGATCTCCCGCGTGAACAGTTGGCGCGCGGTTTCGAAGTGGCCCACTTTCAGCGCGGCCATGCCCAGGTCGAAAAAGTGGAAGGGCGGATGCGGCTCGATCTGTGCCAGCCGCGCGCTCAGCGCCGCCGCTTCTGCGGCCTGCCCCAGTTCGCCCAGCACGCGCGCCAGGTTGGACATGGCCACGGTGTTCTCGGGCTCCCGCTCCAGCACCAGCCGCAGCATCCGCTGCGCTTGTTGCGGGTTGCCGTGGCGCAGGTAGACCACGCCCAGCGTGTTGTACGAACTGAGGAACGCGGGCGATTGCCGGATCGCCTCGCGCGCCCATGCGTAGGCATCATCGAGCCGCCCCTGGGCCAGCGATTCGGCGGCGCGGTTGTTCATGTACATCGCGACGATCGTGTCTTCGGCGATCACACGCGAGCGCTGTCCGCGCAGCTCCTCGGGCGGCAAAAAGTCGACCGTCCACTCGCTGCCCATGCCCACGCCGGAGCGCGCGTCGAGCGCCCGCGGCGCCAGCGTCAGGTTGACATGGCCGCTCGAAAAATACAGCGACCCGCTGCGCGTCCAGGTCGACTCGGCGTACACACTTTGGTAGCGCACCGGCAGGCCCAGGTGCTTGGCCAGCGCCGCCGTCATGATGACCAGCGACAGGCAGTTTCCGGCGCGCGCCTCGAACGCCTCCGAGGCATTGCGGGTGCCCGCCGCGTCGTAGTCCAGCCTCAGCAGGTTCTTGCTGTACAGCGCGTCGAGCAGGCCGCGCTGCAAGCCCTTGGCGCGCAACAGCCCGGCGATTTCCACATCGACATAGCGCTTCATGCTGTCGCTCAGCGCGAAGATATCGCCGGCCCGCACCGGCTGCGCCGGCGCGGCGAAAAGATGATCCTCGAACAAGCTCTGCGGCGGCTGCGCGACCGGCGCGCTGGCGCAACCGACCAGCAGCAGGCAGCACAGCCATCCGCTCCAGATCTTCATGGCCACCCTTCTCCGCTGCTCACCCTGATCGTCCTACCCGGCCGGCGGCACCAGCGCCCAGCCCTGGGCCGGCACTTCGACCACCTGCCCGTCGTGCCGCAGTTTCAGCAAATGGGCGAGCAGCGAGCGCCTGGCCACCGTGTGCAGGTGGGCCGGCACATCGGCGTAGACGCGGGCGAGCAGCGTGTCGAGGTCGGCGGCCCGGTGCGCCGGCACGGCGGCCAACACCTTGGCCTCGCGCTTCAACCGGTGCTCGATGAGGCGTTGCATCGCCGCGCCCGGCTCGGCCATCAGGAATCCGTGGCCCGGCGCCAGCCAATCGAGCGCCAGCGTCTTCAACGCCGCCAGCGATTGCAGATAGGCCGCCATGTCGCCGTCCGGCGGGTTGATGACCACGGTGGAGCCCTGCATCACGTGGTCGCCGGTGAACAGCAAACGCTCCTGCTCCAGCAGGTAGCACAGGTGGTTGCCGGCGTGGCCGGGGGTGTGGATCACGCGCAGGCTCGTGTGCCCGGGCAGCTCGAACACTTCGCCGCCACACAGCGCCACATCGGGCGCGAAGCCGGCGTCTTGCCACTCGGTGTGCAGCGGCGCCATGCCCAGCAACTGCGCGCCGGTGCGCGCTTTCAATGGCGCCGCGGCGGGTGAATGGTCTTTGTGGGTGTGGGTCACGAAGATCCATCGAATCGCGCCGGGCGCGGCGGCCAGGATGGCCTGCACATGTTCGTCGATCGCCGGGCCGGGGTCGATCACGGCCCATTCGTTGTTCGCGCCGCCGCCGAGCAAATACGTGTTGGTGCCGGGGCCGGTCATCATGCTGCCATTGGGCGCCGTCACGCGGATCAGCCGGGCTGACAGCCGCACCGCCGGCCCCGGCGCCAGTTCGCAGCTGTGCTGGCCGTTGCCCTCGGGGTCGAGCCGGCCCAGTTCGGCCCACGCCGGCTCGTCGGGCTCGACCGGCCGCACGCCGCGGCTGCCTCTGCCCAGGCGCGGCATCCAGCAGGGCACGTCACGCAGGCCGCGGGCGTATGTCATCACCGCGTCGATGCTGCCGAGTTGCTGCAAGGTCTTCAGCGTTTTCAGGGTCGGCAACACCAGTTGCAGATCGCGCACTTGCGCCAGCGCGTCGGCCGGCGTGATCCACAGCCGGGCGGTGGTTTCGCTGTCGTCGTGCGAGGCGACTTGCAGCGCCGGCGCTTCGGCGACAAAAAAATGTGTGTCATAGCGCTTGGGCACACCCGGCGGCGTGAGCCAGTGGCTGAAGTGATGGAGCCGGTCGGCGGCCAGATGCAGCTTGAACCGTTGGCACAGATCGGTCAGCGACAACTCGCCGCGATTGAGCGCCGGCCGCAACTCGGCAATCGCATCGAGCGTGGCCTGCGCCAACGCGGCGCGGCCGGTGGTCGCGGCGAACAGCAGGCCGGCCTCTTCAAGGCATTCGCGCATCGCCGCGACAAAGAAGTCGAGCCCGCCCGAGTCGAGCCCGAGCCGGGCACTGGCCTGCGCATCGTCCAGCCCGACGCAGAAGCGCTGCGCGCCGCGGTCGGCCGCATCCACCAGGCCGCCGGGGAACACACAGGCACCACTGTGGATGTCGCCGGCGCGCGCGGTGCGGCGCATCAGCAGCACCTGCATGCCCGCATCGCTGTCGCGCAGCACCACCACGGTGGCGGCGCGCCGTATCGGCGCGCCCGGTGCGGGCTGCCAGCTCGGGGAGGGAATCGAGTCGCTCATGGGGCAGGCTTGCTCTTGGCGTTGTCGCGAGGCTCGATGTTACGTTGCGCACCAGGCGGGCGCGGACCGGCTGCCCCGACGACTCAATCTGCTTCGGCGATCAGCGATGCAATCGCGGCGCCGAGTTCCAGATCGTCTTCGGCGCCAAACGTGTGGCGACGCAGGTCGCCGTTGCGGTCGATCAACACCAGGCTGGGCGTGCCCTGAAAGCCGTAGGCGCGCATCGTGACCGGAATCGGGTCGTGCGGGTCGGCGCTCGGTGCGTCCACGCCGACGGGAAAGTCGATCCGGTATTCGTGCAGAAACGCTTGCAGCGAAACCGGCGTCATCGCCGCATGGTGTTCGAACACCGTGTGCAGGCCGATGACCGCAACATCGCGCGGCGCGAACGTGGCGCGAATCCGCTGCGCCTGCGGCAGCCCGTGATGCACGCAGGCCGGGCACAACATCTGGAACGCATGCAGCACCACAACCTTGCCGCGCAGGCCGGCCAACTGCTGCGCGCCGTCGCTGTTGAACCACGCGCGGGTGGTCCATGGCGGTGCGGCCTGGCCGGGCGGCGCGATGCCGAACCTTGAAGCTGCCGGCGGGCTTGACGAAGCTGGGGCGGTCATGGCGTCACCTCGTGAACCTGGAAAACACAAAGCAGCCGTCGCCGCCAGCCGGTTCAAGCAACGCCAGCAGCGGCGGCCCTGCCGAAATCATAGTGCCGCCCCGGCGCCGCATCGAACAGCGCCCGCGTGTACTCATGCTGCGGCGCGCCGAACACGCGCGCGGTCGGGCCGTACTCGACGATCCGGCCCTTGGACATCACCGCCACGTCGTCGCACACCTGCGCGGCCACGCGCAGGTCGTGGGTGATGAACAGCATCGCCAGGTTCAGCCGGTCGCGGATGTCGGCCAGCAGCCGCAGCACCTGCGCCTGCACCGACACATCGAGCGCCGACACGGCCTCGTCGGCAATCAGCACCTGGGGCTCCATCGCCAGCGCGCGGGCGATGCAGATGCGCTGGCGCTGGCCGCCGGAAAACTGGTGCGGGTAGCGGTCGAGCGACTGCGGGTCCAGCCGCACCAGCTCCATCAGCGTGCGCGCGCGCGCCATCGCCTCGGCCGCCGACGCGCCATAGTTCATCGGCCCTTCGATGATCGACTGGCCCACCGTGCGGCGCGGGTTGAGCGAGCGGTACGGGTCTTGAAAAATGATCTGGATCTTGCGCCGCAACTCGCGCAGCCGGCCGGCGGGCATGGTGGCGATGTCGGTGTCGGCCAGCACGATCTGGCCGGCGGTCGGGTCGATCAGGCGCGCAATGCAGCGCGCCACGGTCGACTTGCCCGAGCCCGATTCGCCGACGATGCCCAGCGTCTGGCCGCGCCGGATCTCGAACCCCACATCGCGCACCGCCGCCACCTGGGTGCCGCCGCCGAACAGGCCGGTCTTGCCGTAGGTCTTGACCAGGTTGGCGATGCGCAGCACCACCGGCGCGGTGTCCGCCGCCGGGCGGGTGCGCGCGGGCGGCTCGTGGCCGGGCACCGAGGCGATCAGCATCTGCGTGTAGGCGTGCCGCGGCCGCCGCAGGATTTGCTCGGTCGTTCCCATCTCGACCAGCCGGCCTTGCCGCAGCACCGCCACCCGGTCGGCGATTTCAGCCACCACGCCGAAGTCGTGCGTGATGAACAGCACGCCGGTGCCGCGCTGCGTCTGCAGCTCCTTGATGAGCTTGAGCGTCTGCGCCTGCGTGGTCACGTCGAGTGCGGTGGTGGGCTCGTCGGCGATCAGCAGCGCGGGCTCCAGGATCAGCGCCATCGCGATCATGATGCGCTGGCGCTGGCCGCCCGACAACTGGTGCGGGAACGACGTGAACATGCGTTCGGGGTCGGGCAGGTGCACCTGCTCGATCATCCCGATGATGCGCGCGCGCCGCTCGGCCGCCGGCAGTTGCGTGTGTTCGCCGAGCACCTCGTCGATCTGGTCACCGCAGCGCATCACCGGGTTCAGCGCCGTCATCGGCTCCTGAAAGATCATGCCCATGCGGGTGCAGCGCAACTCGCGCAGCCGCATCTGCGACACCCCGACCAGCTCTTCGCCTTGCAGCGCGATGTGGCTGCCGGCGCGCACCGGCAGGTTCTTGACCAGCAAGCCCATGGCCGAAAAGGCGATCACCGATTTGCCCGAGCCCGATTCGCCCACCAAGCAAACGATCTCGCCCGGCGCGACCGACAGCGACACATCGGTCACCGCGTTCGCGCGGTCGCCGCCGGCGGGCAGGCCGATGCTCAGGTTGCGCAGCTCCAGCACCGGTGTGGTCATCTCAGCACCGCCCGGCCGCCCGAAGGTGCTGAGACGCCCCCTCGGGGGGCAGCGAACAAAGTGAGCGTGGGGGTTTCATCTCAGCACCGCCCGGCCGCCCGAAGGTGCGGAGGCGCCCCCTCGGGGGGCAGCGAACAAAGTGAGCGTGGGGGTTTCATTTCAGATCCGCTTGGCCATGCGCGGGTCCAGCGTGTCGCGCAGGCCATCGCCCAGCATGTTGACGGCCAGTACCGTCAGCGCCAGAAAGATGCCGGGGAAGAAGATGTTGTGCGGGTACTCGTTGAACTGCGAGCGGCCTTCGGCCATCACCGTGCCCCAGGTCGGAATGTCGGGCGGCAGGCCCACCCCCAGGAACGACAGGATGGCCTCCACCAGAATGCCCGACGCACAGATGAAGGTGCCTTGCACCAGCAGCGGCGCCATCGTATTGGGCAGGATGTGGCCGAACATGATCTTGTGCGTGGGCGTGCCGAGCGAGATTGCGGCCTCGACGTAGGGCTCTTCGCGGATCGACAGCACCAGCGAGCGCACCAGCCGGGTGACGCGCGGGATCTCGGGGATCGCGATGGCGATGATGACCGTGACCAGGCTGCCCTTCCACATGGCCACCAGCGCAATGGCGATCAGGATCGCGGGGATCGCCATGATGCCGTCCATCACGCGCATCAGGATGCCGTCGAGCCAGCGCAGGTAGCCGGCGCTGAGCCCCAGCACGATGCCGAACGCCAGCGCGACCAGGGCAGTGCACACGCCGACGATCAGCGACACGCGGGTGCCGTAGATCACGCGGCTGTAGATGTCGCGGCCGAACGAATCGGAGCCCATCAGGAAGGTGTGGGCGATCTGCGCGCCGTCCAGCGTGGTGATCTCGCCGGCCTTGCCCGGCAGCAAGTCGCGGCTGGCGGCGTCGAACAGGGTCGGATCGACCGTGCCCAGCCAAGGCGCCAGCAGCGCCAGCGCCAGAAACACCAGCAACACGCTGCCGCCGATGCGCACCGACCAGCTGCGCCGCACGGCTTGCCACACGGTTTGGCGATGCGCGACGGCGGCCCCCTCACTCCAGCCCTCTCCCCCGACTACAGGGGAGAGGGAGCTTGCATGCGCTCCCTCTCCCGCTTGCGGGAGAGGGCTGGGGTGAGGGCCGAGCCGCGGCTGGGTCATGTGGCCGGGTCAATACCGAATGCGCGGATCGAAGAACACATACGACAGATCAACCAGCAGGTTGACCAGCACGTACGCCAACGAGAACAGCAGGATCACGCCCTGGATGGTCGGGAAGTCGCGCGCCAGCACCGCGTCCACCGTCAGCCGGCCCAGGCCCGGAATGGCGTAGACCGATTCGGTCACGACCACGCCGCCGATCAGCAGCGCCACGCCGATGCCGATGATCGTGACGATCGGCACCGCGGCGTTGCTGAGCGCGTGCCGCACCAGCACGGTCGATTCGGGCAGGCCCTTGGCGCGCGCGGTGCGAATGTAGTCTTCGCCCAGCGTGTCGAGCACGGCCGCGCGCGTGACGCGGGCGATCAGCGCGATGTAGATGACCGACAGCGTGATCGACGGCAGGATCAGGTGCCGCAGCCAGGGCCACATGCCGTCGGCCAGCGGTTTGTAGCCCTGCACCGGCAACCAACCCAGCTTGACCGACACCAGCCAGATCAGCAGGTAGGCCAGCACAAACACCGGAATCGAAAAGCCGAGCACCGAAAAGCCCATCAGCATGCGGTCGAACACGCTGCCGAAGCGCCACGCCGCCAGCACGCCCATGGGCACCGCCACCAGCACCGCGATGACGATGGTGATGAGCGCCAGCGACAGCGTGGCCTCCAGCCGCTGGCCGATCAGGGTGGTGACCTGGGTCTTGTAGTAGAACGATTCGCCCAGGTCACCGGTCAGCAGCTTGCCGAACCAGATGCCGAACTGCACCGGGATCGGCTCGTTCAGCCCCAGGCTGTCGCGGATGCGCTCGATCTGCTGCGTGTCGGCCGCGTCGCCGGCCAGGATGGCGGCCGGGTCGCCGGGGGTGAGCCGCAGCATCAGGAACACCAGCAGCGCAACGATCAGCAGCACCGGCAACGTGGCCAGCAGGCGGCGCGCAAGGAAGGCGGTCATGGGCGGGCCCTTGCGGCGCTGGGGCGCGGGGCGGTCAGTTCTTCTTCAGGTTCCAGTACAGGTTGCCATTGGTGATGAAGAAGCCCGAGATGTTTTTCGCCGCCGCCATCGGCTGCGAGTACTCGCCCAGCGGCACGTGCGTGCCGACCTCGAAGGCGCGGGTCTGGATCGCCTCGGCCAGCTTCTTCTTCTTGGGCTCGTCGACCTCGCGCATGAACTGGCCGCGCAACTCCACCAGCTTGTCGTCCTTGGCCCAGCCGAACCAGCCCGACTGTTCGCCGCGCGTGTCCAGCGCCGCGTTGGAGATCGGGTTCCAGATGTCGTAGCCCTGCCATGACGTGAGGAACATGTGCCAGCCGCCCTTGTCCGGCGCGTCTTTCTTGGCGCGCCGCGCCACCACGCTCTGCCAGTCCATCGCCAGCAGGTCGACCTTGAAGCCGGCCTGGCGCAGCAACTGCGCGGCCACGTCGGGCAGCTTCTGGATCGCGGCCAGGTCGGTCGGCTTCATCAACACGATCGGCGTGCCGTCGTAGCCCGAAGCCTTGAGCAGGTCTTGCGCCTTCTTCATGGTCGACTTGGACTGGATGTCGCTGCCCGCCGCGCTGGCAAACGGGGTGCCGCAGGTGAACATCGACGCGCAGTTGGTGTACAGCTCCTTCACGCCGACCTGCGCGCGCAGGAAAGGCTCTTGCGCAAACGCGGCCAGCACCGCCTGGCGCACCTTGGCGTCGTCGAACGGCTTGTGCAGGTGGTTGAAGCGCGCCATGTACTGCAGGTTCACGGTCGAGTATTTCGGCAACTGGATCGTGTCGATCTTCTTGGCCGCCTCGAACTGGTCGAAGCCGAGCGCCTCGATGATGTCGACCTCGCCTTTTTGCAGCGCGTTGAGTTGCGCCTGGGCGTCGCGCAGCGCCAGGTTCCACTCGACCCGGTCGACGTAAACGTTCTTGCCGCCCGCCGTGCCCGACGGCGCTTCCTTGCGCGGCACGTATTTGGTGTTCTTCAGGTACACCGCCTTGTCGCCGGGCTTGAACTCGTCGCGCTTGAAGGTGTAGGGGCCCGAGCCGATGTGTTCTTCGATCTGCTTGAACGCGTCGGTCTCGGCAATCCGCTTGGGCATGATGAACGGCACGTTCGACGACGGCTTGCCCAGCGCGTCGAGCACGAAGCCGCATTGCTCGCGCAGGAAGATGCGGAAGGTGTCGGGCGCCGGTGTGTCCATGCGCTCGACAAAGCTCATCAGCGCCGTGCCCATCGAATCACGCTTGCCCCAGCGGGCCAGCGAAGCCACCACGTCTTCGCTGGTGACCGGCTTGCCGTCGTGGAACTCCAACCCGCTGCGCAGCTTGAAGGTCCAGAGCCGGTTGTCGGGGCTGACGCTCCAGGTGTCGACCATCTGGGGTTTGATCTGGGCCTTTTCGTCGGTGCCGAACAGCGTGTCGTAGATCATGTAGCCGTGGTTCCGGCTCATGTAGGCGGTGGTCCAAACGGGATCCAGGATCGCCAGGTTGGAGTGCGGCACGACGCGCAGCGTCTTGGCGTCGCTCTGCGCCAGCGCGGGCAGTGCCAGCCATGCGCTGCCGGCAATGACGGCGCCGATGACGCTACGCTTGGTGATCGACGGAAGGGACATGGGTTTTCCTCGGGTGGCGGAGAGCTGGAAGCGCTAGCAGGAACGGTGCCACACGCGGCACGCGAGCCGACGGCTCGGCGCTGTCGGCATCAGGCGTCGAGCATGCATCAGATTCGCGGGCCCGGCAGCCGGCGCGGATCGGTGCTTTCCCCAGCCCGGCGCGGTGGGCGGCCGCGCTGGCGGGCCGGCCAGCGGGAGGTGCGCGCCAGGAATTCGTCGAACGCCTGGATGAAGTCCGCCGGCACTTCGAAGCAGGGCAGGGCGCCGGTCGGGAAGACCGAGATGCGCCAGTTGGCGCGGCCTTCGACCACACCCTTCGAACCGTAGTCGGCGAAGTCGCCGCGCACGCAGTGGCTCATCCAGACCGGCTGCGGCACGCTCCGGTAGACACGATGGATGTCGGCGCCGAACAGGCCGCCGGAGATGAAGTGCAGCGGCGCGAACGCGCCGAGCGGCAGACTCCGCGTCGGAGTGGCTTGGATGGTTCATCACGCCACTGTAGCCAGCCGGCTCTGCGGCGGGCGCCGGACCCCTTCCAGCCGTGTTGCAGGACGAAGGCAGCCTGTCATGCGCCGGCACACGCCGCACATGCGCGTGCCGGCGGGCCTGAACCGGATCGACGGCGCGGGTTACGTGTCGGCGCGGTAGGCCGAGTCGAGCACCACGCCGCCACCGCTGACGCGCGAGACGCAGGCGCACAACTGGCGGTTGGCGCTCTTCTCGTGCGGGCTGAAGAACACGTCGCGGTGGTCCACCGTGCCGTCGACGCGCAGGATGTCGACCGCGCACAGGCCGCACTCGCCGCGCTTGCAGTCGAACAGCGTTTCGATCCCGGCCTCGTTCAGCACGTCGAGCAGGCTGCGGTCGGCGGGCACCTGCAAGCGCAGTTGGTGGCGCGGCACCTCGACCCAGAAGGGCAGGGCCTCGAAGCGGCCGGTGTTGCCGAAGGTCTCGAAGCGCAGGTCGGCCGCCGCGCGGCCCGCGCTGGCCCAGGCCGCGCGAGCCGCATCGAGCAGCGCCAGCGGGCCGCACACCCACATCAGCGCACGCGGGGCCAGCATGGCGATCTCGGCGCCGAGGTCGATGGACGGGCCGGCATCGTCGGTGAAGGTTTTCAATCGATCGCCCAGGGCCGCGCGCAGTTCGTCGCCGTAGACCAGTTCATCGCGCTGGCGGGCGGCGTAGCGCAGCTGAACATCGGCGCCGCGCTGGTTCAGCATCAGCGCCATGCCGACGATGGGCGTGATGCCGATGCCACCGGCCACCAGCAGATGCTGCGGCGCGCCCACGGCGAGAGGGAAGTGATTGTTCGGCTCGCCGATCCGGATTTCGGCGCCGGTCTGCAGCCCCCACATGAAGCGCGACCCATCCCGCCCCGGTGCGGCGCGCTTGACCGCGATGCGGTAGACCTCGGCCGCGCCAATGCCTTGCGGCAGGCCGACCAGCGAGTACGACCGCGTCTCGCGCCGGCCGTCGATGTCGACCTCGACGTTCAAGTGGCTGCCGACGGTCCAGCGCTTGACGCCACCTTCGGGGCGCAGTTCGAACTCGCGCACCGTCGGGCTCAGGTCGCGGTGGGCACGCAGCGTGGCGGGGTGCCATTGCAGGTTGTTCTTCATGCCCTGGCGCGCCGGATCAGGCTGGCGCCCGGCATCTTCTGCAGCGCCTGCTGGCTGCGCAGCGCGGCGCGCAAATTGTGGTGGGCGATGCGCGCGTGTTCGCGCATCAGCGCCTCGGCGCGCGCGCCCTCGCGTTGCGAGATCGCCTCGACCACGCCGCGGTGCTGCTGCTGCGCCACCACCAGCACGTCGCGCGCGCGCGGGCCGCTCGACTGCATCATCACAAAGCTGTTGGGCGACGCAAACGGCAGGCGCACGGCGCGTTCGATCTGCCGCGCCACCAGGGCGCTGCCCGCCATCTCGACCAGCAGCGCATGGAAGCGGCCGTTCTGCGCGACATAAGCGCCAAACGAGTCTTCACTGAAGTCGGGCTGGGCCAGCAGCGTGTCGATGCGTTCCAGGCAGTCGCGCACGTCGGCCATCAGCACCGGGCTCACACCGCGCTCGGCGGCCAGCCGCGCGGCCAGCCCTTCGAGTGTGCCGCGCAGTTCGATGGCGTCGTGAATGTCGGCCTCTGAAAAATCCTTCACGACAAAGCCGCCGTTGGGCAAGGCGTCGAGCAGGCCCTCTTCCTGCAGGCGCACCAGCGCCATGCGGATGGGCGTGCGCGACGCGCCCAGCCTTTCGACCAGGCTCATTTCGGCGATGCGAAAGCCGGGCTTCAATTCGCCCCCGACGATCAACTCGCGCAGCCGCAGTTGCGCGCGCACGGTCTGCGAGACCGCGCTGCTGTCCTCGGGCGCTTCGATGGATTGAGGCATGGCCATGGGGTCAGGCCACGCTGCGCAGCGGAATCACGCGCTGCGCCGGTTCGGCCGCGTCCGGCGGCGTGCTCTCGGCCGCCACGAGCTTGTCGATCAGCTTGCGCGCCCACATCGAGCCGGCGTCGATGTTGAGGTTGTAGAAGGTGTGGCCGGGGTGGTCTTCGATGGCCTGCTGCTGGACCTCCAGGATGATCTCGTCCTCGTGAAAGATGTTGGCCACACCTTGGCGCAATTCGTGCGTCAGGCGCTGGTCGGCCAGGCTGTAGTTGCGCGCGAAGGCCCAGAAATACAGGCAGGTGGTGCCGGTCTCGGGGGTGATGGTGTTGAGCACGTAGCCGTTGACGCCTTGGGAGCGGTCCACCGGCCGGCCGTCTTTGCGGATCGCGCCGGTGCCGGTGGGCGCCACGCCGACGTCGATGGCGATCGTGCAGGGCGCTTCGAACTGGATGATCTGCCAGCGGTCGACCTTGCCCTCAAAGCCGGTCGCGTGCTTGATCTGCGCGGCCCAGAACGGTGGCGGATCGATGTCTTCCATCAGCCGCGTCACCGTGGCGGTGCGCTCGCCGTGGGTGGCGACAAAGGGCGCTTCGGCGAGTGCGCTCTGGCCGATGCTGGAGCCGTGCACGAAGGTCTCGTGCGTCAGGTCCATCAGGTTGTCGATCACCAGCCGGTAGTCGCACTTCACCTTGATGAGTTGGCCATCACCGGCCCAGGCCGGGTCGTCGTTCCAGTGCAGGTCGGGCACGCTGGACACGTCGGCCAGTGCCGGGTCGCCGGGCCAGACCCAGACGAAGCGGTGCTTGAGCGCCACCGGAAACGCGCGCACGCAGGCGGACGGGTTGATGGTCTGCTGCGCCGGCATGTGGGTGCAGCGCCCGTCGCCGTTGAACACCAGGCCGTGGTAGCCGCAGGTGATCTGGTCATCGTGCAAACGGCCCCTGGACAAAGGCAGCAGGCGGTGCCAGCAGGCGTCTTCGAGCGCCGCGACGCTGCCGTCCTGGCGCCGAAACAGCACCATCTTTTCATTGCAGACCGTGCGTGCCAGCAGCGCGGCCTTGACCTCGACATCGCAGGCGGCGACGTACCAGGCGTTGAGCGGGAAGGTCTTCAAAGAATCACCCCAGTGAATACGCAATGTATACAGAGCTTGAGTCTGCCGGTTAAAAAAGTCGCCTAAATAAGGGGTAAACCCGTAAGTGAATGCAATTTATGTATTCATCAAACAGGACTCTCGGCGCACTATGATCCGAATCCGCCGCCTGTGATTCGGCGCCGCATCACACTGGAGACACCATGAGCACACGCCTTGCGCCGCCGTTCCGCGCCGATCACGTCGGCAGTTTTTTGCGCCCCAGGCGCTTGCTCGAAGCACGCGCCCAGGCGCACAAGGGTGAGCTGTCGGCCGAGGGCTTGCGCGCGGTGGAAGACGATGCCATCACCGAGATCGTCAAGTTCCAGCAGGACGTGGGCCTGCAAAGCATCACCGACGGCGAGTTCCGCCGGACCTATTTCCACATCGACTTTCTGGAGCAGCTGGGCGGTGTGAAGACCGACATCCCGGTGCTGATCCGCAAGCCCGACGGCACGCAGGAACTGGCGCCGCCGGTGATGCGCGTGATCGACAAGGTGCGGCATGTCAAGGACATCCAGCTCGCCGACTTCCAGTACCTCAAGAGCCAGGTCAAGCCAGGCCTGACGCCCAAGGTCACGATCCCGTCGCCGACCATGCTGCACTTTCGCGGCGGCCGCGCCGGCATCAGCCGCGAGCACTACCCCGACCTGGAGCCGTTCTACCAGGACGTGGCCAACGCCTACGGCGACGAGTTGCGCTCGCTCGCCGCGGCCGGCTGCACCTATGTGCAGATGGACGACACCAACCTGGCCTACCTGTGCGACGACAAGATGCGCGAAGCCGCGCGCGGCCGCGGCGACGACCCCGACGAGCTGCCGCATCGCTACGCCACGTTCATCAACCGCGTCGTCGCGCAAAAACCGGCCGGCATGACGCTGGCCGTGCACCTGTGCCGCGGCAATTTCCAGAGCACCTGGGCCGCGCAGGGCGGCTACGAGCCGGTGGCCGAGGCGCTGCTCAGCGAGATGAACGTGGACGGCTACTTCCTGGAGTACGACGACGCCCGCAGCGGCGACTTCAAGCCGCTGCGCTTCTTGCCCAAGGGCAAGACCGTGGTGCTGGGGCTGGTGACCACCAAGCTCGGCCAGCTCGAATCGAAAGACGATTTGAAGCGCCGCATCGCCGAAGCCGCCCAGTTCGTGCCGCTGGAGCAGCTGTGCCTGTCGCCGCAATGCGGTTTCAGCAGCACCGTGCACGGCAACGACATCGCGGTGGAGGCGCAGCGCGCCAAGCTGCAATTGGTGGTGGAGACCGCGCGCGAGGTGTGGGGCGGGCGCTGAGAGGCTGAGAGTCTTTCAATCATGCCCGCTCATCACACCAGAAGACGCCCGCTCGTCGTTGCAAATGCTCGCGATAGCCCGAGCTATGGCTGCGCTTTGCGCCTAGATCGGCCGCCTTCTGGCGCGCTGCTCGGACACGCTCGAAAAACTCTCAGCCTCTGAGCTGTCGGCCACCGCCGGCGCTTGCCCCACCCGCCCCGCCTTCGACCGCCGCCCCTGCAGGCCTGCGCTACAGTCGGCGCATGCGAGTCATCGGTCGCCCGACACCTGAACTTTCGCCCACGCCGAGTGCGGCCGGGCTGCGGCGCGCCGCCTTGCACCAGGCTGGCGGGCGCGCCTTGGCGCGCATCTCCAGCACCGGCATCGTCAAGGGCGTATACCGCTTCAAATCGCAGGCCGAAGCCGACGCCCAGGTCGACGAGGCGCTGGCCCGCGTGATGGCGTCCAATGCGGCGCTGCAAACTCGCCGGGGATGAGCGAGCCCGGTCACAGCGGCGGCAAGTTCGCTCGGCCGGCCAGCGTCGACGACCTGAAGTCGCTGCTGACGGCATTGAACGACGAAGGTGTCGAGTACCTGTTGATCGGCGGCTACGCGCTGTATGCCCTGGGCTACGAGCGCGGCACCATCGACATCGACCTGCTGCTGCGGCCCACACGCGAGCAGGGCGAGCGCACCCGCCGCGCGCTGCTGCGCCTGCCCGACCAGGTGGCGCGCGAGTTGGACCCGGCCTGGTTCACCGAGGCCGAGACGATCCGCGTGGCCGACGCCTTCGTCGTGGATCTGATGTTCAACGCCTGCGGCGAATCGCTCGACTCCTTGCAGCCCCACAAGGTGAGCATCGACTTCGATGGCATCGCCGTGAGCACCGTGGACCTCGAAGGCCTGCTCAAGACCAAACAAACCGCGCGCGAGAAAGACAAGCTCGATCGCGCGGTGCTCGAACGCGCGATCGAGGCGCTGAAACGCAAGCCGGCCGGCCTGTAGGCCCGCGCGTCCGGGGCCTGGCAACGTGGCTCACCGCTCCTCGCGCCTTGCCGGCGCCGGCAAGGCAAGCACAGAGACCAACTTTGGCACGCCGCAGGATCAACGCTTGCGCGCCAGCGTCAATCCATCGCCGATGGGCAGCAGCGAGAGGTCGATCCGCGCATCGCCGTGCAGCTTGGTGTTCAGCGCTTGCAGCGCGGCCGTGTCGGCATCTTTTGCGGGGCGGGCGACGCTGCCGTTCCACAGTGTGTTGTCGATCGCGATCAGCCCTCCCGGGCGCAGCAGCGTCAGGCAGCGTTCGCAGTAAGCGTCGTAGCCGGTCTTGTCGGCGTCGATGAAGGCGAAGTCGTAGCTGCCCGCGCCGCCGGCCGCGAGCCGCGCATCGAGTGTTTGCAGCGCCGGCGCGATGCACAGTTCGATCTTGTGCGCCACGCCCGCCGCTTCCCAGTGTGGCCGGCCGATGGCGGTGTATTCCTTGCTGATGTCGCAGGCCAGCAGGTGGCCGTCTTCGGGCAGCGCCAGCGCCACCGCCAGCGCGCTGTAGCCGGTGAACACACCCACCTCGATGGCGCGCCGCGCGCCGATCAGCTTGACCAGCAGCGCCATGAACTGGCCCTGCTCGGGGCCGATCTGCATGCCGGCGTGCGCATGTGTACGCGTCGCCTCGCGCAGGGCGAGCTGCGCCGGGTGCTCGCGCAGCGAGTGGCTCAGCACGTAGTCGTAGAGTGTTTCGTCGATATGCAGGGCGCGGTGGGTCATGATGCTTGGGCTCCGATTCTGTAGGTTCGACTCTGGCAAATTATCGCCACCACATAATCCAGCGCATCACAACCGCCGCCAAAGCAAGCGCGCCATGGTTCATTCCGGATTCATCGCCGACGGCAGCCCCGGGGCCAGACCATGACACCCATCAGCCGCGTCCTCGTGGTCAGCGCCGACGCGGCCTGGTCGGCGCAGGTCGTGGCCGGCCTGAACGACGCGGCGGCGCGTCGGGACAACCCCATGGGCCTGACGGTGGCCGCCGCGCCCGACGGCGAAAGCGCCATCAACGCGGTGCTGGCCGACGGCGAAATCCAGATCGTGCTGATCGACCACGACGGGCACCGCGGTGGCTCCGCATCGCCGCCGTCGCACAAACCAGCGGCGGTGTTGACCGCGCAAACGCTGATTCACATGCGGCCCGAGTTGTCGCTGTACATGACGCTGGAAGACGACGCCGACAAGATGCTCGTCGAGGCGCTGGCCAGCGACGCGGTGAACGGCTACTTTTTTCGCGCCGAGCTGGATTTCAGCGGCTGGTTCCGCATCCTCGCGGCCGAGCTGGCGGAAAAGGCGGACACGCCGTTTTACGACGCGCTGAAGGAATACGTGGGCCAGGCCATCGACTCGTGGCACACACCGGGCCACGGTGGCGGCGACTCGTTCAAGGGCAGCCCGTGGGTGAACGACTTCTACGACTTCGTCGGCGAAGAGATGCTGCGCGCCGACCTGTCGGTGTCGGTGCCGATGCTCGACTCGCTGCTGCACCCGACCGGTGTGATCGCGCAGTCGCAGCGCCTGGCGGCCAAGGCCTTCGGCGCGCGCAAGACCTACTTTGCGACCAACGGCACGTCGACCTCGAACAAGGTGATCTTCCAGACGCTGCTGGCGCCGGGCGACACCTTGTTGCTGGACCGCAATTGCCACAAGTCGGTGCACCACGGGGTGATCCTGTCGGGCGCGCGGCCGGTGTACCTGGACTCGTCGGTCAACCCGCACTTCGGCATCTTCGGGCCGGTGCCGCGCGCCACCATCCTGCAGGCCATCGCCGACAACCCGCAGACCAAGGTGCTGATCCTCACGTCCTGCACCTACGACGGCTTGCGCTACGACCTGGTGCCGATCGTTGAAGCCGCCCACGCGGCGGGCATCAAGGTCATCGTCGACGAAGCCTGGTACGCGCATGCGCGCTTCCACCCCGAACTGCGCCCCACCGCGCTGGAATGCGGCGCCGACTACGTGACCCAGAGCACGCACAAGGTGCTGTCGGCGTTTTCGCAGGCCAGCATGATCCACGTCAACGACCCGTTCTTCGACGAGCACCTGTTCCGCGAAAACTTCAACATGCATGCGAGCACGAGCCCGCAATACAACCTGATCGCCAGCCTGGACGTGGCGCGCAAGCAGGCGGTGATGGAGGGTTACCGGCTGATCTCGCGCTCGCTGAAATATGCGCAGGAGCTGCGCGCCAAGATCAACACCACCGGCGTGTTCCGCGCGCTGGAGCTGGACGACCTGCTGCCCGACGAGGTGCGCGGCGACGGCATCCGCCTGGACCCGACCAAGATCACCGTCGACATCTCGGCCGGTGGCTACAGCGCCGACGAGTTGCGCCAGCAACTGATCGAGCGCTTCAACATCCAGGTCGAAAAAAACACCCACAACACGCTCACGCTGCTGCTCACCGTGGGCAGCACGCGCAGCAAGGTGTCGCGCCTGTTCGACGCGATGCTGCGGCTGGCCAAGGAACGGCGCGCGCCGCGCACGGTGGCGCGCCTGCCCGAGGTGCCGCGCTTTTCGAGCCTGGCGTGTCTGCCGCGCGATGCGTTCTACGAAACCGGCGAGCGCATCGCCCTGATCGACGAGCACGGCCAGCCCAACCCGCGGCTGCTCGGCCGCGTGTGCTGCGACCAGATCGTGCCGTACCCGCCGGGCATTCCGGTGCTGGTGCCGGGCCAGGTGGTGCAGCAACCCGTGCTGTCGTACCTGACGCGGCTGCTGCAGACCCAGAAGTCGATCGACCTGCATGGTCTGGCCACCGAAGACGGCGAGCTGTGCCTGCGGGTGTTGACCGAGCCCGAATTGCGCGCGCTGCCGCAGCGCAGCCTGGACTGAGCTGCAAGGGCAAGCGCCCGCGGCGGCCAAAGCCGCTGGAACGTGGCACAAAACCACCGAGCGTGCGCGATGCAGGTTTGCCGCCGCTCTGGTACCGTTCAGCCCGAACATTCACTTGGAGACCTCGCATGAGCGGAATGCTGGAACGCCTGCGTGCTCTGTCGCCCGCCGATCTGAAGGGCATCCGTCGCGGCATCGAAAAAGAGAGCCTGCGCGCGTTGCCCGGTGGCGGGCTGGCGCTGACCCCCCACCCGGCCAGGCTGGGCTCGGCGCTGACCCACCCGCACATCACCACCGACTTCAGCGAATCGCAGCTGGAGCTCATCACCGGTGTGCACGACGATGTGGACGCCTGCCTGCGGGAGTTGACGCAAGTCCACCAGGTGGTCTACCGCGAGATCGGCGACGAGATGTTGTGGGTCGGCAGCATGCCCTGCGGCCTGCCGACCGACGAGACGATCCCGATCGGCATGTACGGCGCGTCCAACGTGGGGCGCGCCAAGAGCGTGTACCGCATGGGCCTGGGGCATCGGTATGGCCGGCGCATGCAGACGATCTCGGGCATCCACTACAACTGGTCGATGCCAGGGGTGACGACCGAGCAGTACTTCGGGCTGATCCGCAACTTCCGCCGCCACGCGTTCTTGTTGCTGTACCTGTTCGGCGCCTCGCCGGCCGTGTGTTCGAGCTTTGTCGCCGGGCGCCAGCATGAATTGCAGGTGTTGCGCGACCACACGCTGTACATGCCGCACGGCACCACCTTGCGCATGGGGCGGCTGGGTTACCAGAGCGACGCGCAAGCCAGCCTGGCGGTCAGCTACAACAGCCTGGACAGCTACGGCGCGTCGCTGCAGGACGCGCTCACGCGGCCCTATCCGGCGTATGAAAAGGTGGGCATCCGCAACCCCGGCGGCGACTACAACCAGCTCAGCACCAGCCTGCTGCAGATCGAGAACGAGTTCTACGGCACGATCCGCCCCAAGCGCGTGATCTTCCCCGGCGAGCGCCCGCTGCACGCGTTGCGCGAGCGCGGCGTCGAGTACGTCGAGGTGCGCTGCATGGACCTCGACCCGTTCGTGCCGGTCGGCATCGAGGCGCAGACCACCCGCTTCATCGACGTCTTCCTGCTGCATTGCCTGCTGAGCGAAAGCCCGCCCGACACGCCGGACGAAATCCTCGCGCTGGGGCGCAACCAGCAGCTCACCGCGTCGCGCGGCCGCGAGCCCGGGCTGCGCCTGGAGCGGGGGGCCGAGCCGGTGCGGCTGGCCGACTGGGGCCGCGCGCTGGTCGAACAATGCCAGCCCATTGCCGCCACGCTGGACGAGGCGCACGGCGGCTCGCACTATCGCGACACGCTGCTGGCCGCGGCGGCCGCGCTGAACGACGCCGACCGGCTGCCGTCGGCCCATGTGCTTCAGGCCATGGCGCGCGACTTCGATGGCTCGTACGTGCGCTTCACGCGCGCGCAGTCGGAAGCCACGCGCAAGACGCTGCTGGGCCTGCCGCTGGCCGTGGCCGAGGCCGCCCGCTTCGAACGCATGGCCAAGGCGTCGATCGACGAGCAGAAGAAGATCGAATCGCTGGACAGCCCGCCGTTCGAGATGTACCGCCAGCAGTACCTGTCGGCCGAGCGCCTGAGCGTGCCCCGGCGGGTCACCGAACACTCGCTCTGAACCCGGTCCACACCCCCCAGCGCCAGGCCGGGCATGCCGCGCTGTCCGGCACCGCGTTTGCCACCCTGCTGTTGATCGCTTTCATGTTGGGGCCAACCATGCGGCCGCGCGCGTGGCGTTCGCGCTGGCGGCCGCGGCCACCTTCGGCATGGCCCTGGTGCTGACCCAGCACGAAGCCGGTGACTTGGACGGCCGCCTGCGAACCGCCAGCACGATGGGGCTGGTGGCCTTGATCGCGCTGGCCGGCGTGGGCACGCAGGGAGGTTTTCACTTGCCCATCGACGCCACCGGCTGGATCGGCCTGGCGGCGCTGACGTTCCAGTACGGGACCGCGTTCACCATCATGTTCACGGTGTTGCCGAGGCTGGGCGTGGTGGGCAACTCGGCCATCATGAACATCGAGCCGATCTTCGCGCTGGTGCTGGCGTGGGCGATCCTGGGGCAGTCCATCGCCGCGATGCAGCTGGCCGGAAGCCTGCTGGTGGTGGCCACCGTCGTGTGGCTGGGGCTGGGCAAGCGCTGAGCTTGCGGCCCGGCTGCGCTGCTGGCGCCCTCAATAGTGGATGCCGCGCGGCGCGCCGCCGCCGGCGGCAATCGCATCGCCGTTGATGGCTCTGGATTTCGGCGAGCAGAGGAAAGCGACCACCTGTGCCACGTCCATCGCATCCATGAGGTGTTCTTGCGCCAGCACGCGGGCGATGGCCTTGCCGATGCCCCGGCTGCCACCCGTCACGAGGGCGCGCCTGCCTTGGAGTTCAAGATCCATGGTGGGCTTCCAGCAGCTGCTTGCGCCGGGACTCCCCTTGGCGCTCGAACATCCACCCCGGGTACTCGGGCGGCAGGCGGCTGGCCTGGTCGAGGCGCTGGAGTTCATCGGCGCTCAGCACGACCCCGGTGGCGCCCAGGTTGTCGGCCAGCTGCTCGGGCCGCTTGGCGCCGATGATGACGCTGGTGACCTGCGGCTGGTGCAGCAGCCAGGCCAGCGCGATCTGCGCCACCGGCACCCCGTGGGCCTGCGCGATCGGGCGCATCACGTCGATGCAGTCGTACGCGCGCTCGCGGTTCACCGGCGGAAAGTCGAACAGCGTGCGCCGGCTGCCCTCTTCGTCGGCCAGCCCGCGCCCGTACTTGCCGCTCAGCAGGCCACCGGCCAGCGGGCTCCACACCATCAGGCCGACGCCTTCGCTTTTCAGCATCGGAATCAGCTCGCGCTCGAGGTCGCGCCCGGCCACCGTGTAGTAGGCCTGCAGCGACTCGAAGCGCGCCAGGCCCAGGCGCTCGGCAATGCCCAGGGCCTTGGTGATTTGCCAGGCGGCCCAGTTCGAGACGCCGACGTAGCGCACGTGGCCCTGCCGCACCAGATGGTCGAGCGCGCGCACGGTTTCTTCGATCGGCGTGGCCGGGTCGAAGCCGTGAATCTGGTACAGGTCGATGTGGTCGAGTTGCAGCCGCTTCAGGCTGGCCTTGACGCCATCGACGATGTGGCCGCGCGAGGCGCCGCGCGCATTCGGCCCGGGGCCGGTGTCGCCGAAGACCTTGGTCGCCACCACCACGTTGTCGCGCGCCACCTTCAGGTTTTGCAGCGCCTGCCCGGTGATCTGCTCCGACAGGCCGGCCGCATAGACGTCGGCGGTGTCGATGAAGTTGATGCCGGCGTCCAGCGCCTGGCCGAACATGCGGTCGGCATCGGCCTGCTGCAGCGCGCCGATCTTGCTCCACAGCTCGCCGCCACCCCCGAAAGTCATGGTGCCCAGGCACAGTTCAGAAACGAACAGGCCGGTTCGGCCCAGGGGTTTGTTGCGCATGCTGGCGGGCTCCGGCCGGTGGGTGGGTTTCGCGGCGCGTTCATCCGGCCAGCGTGTACGCCGTCTTCACCGTGGTGTAGAACTCGCGCGCGTAACTGCCCTGCTCGCGCGGGCCGTAGCTGCTGCCCTTGCGGCCGCCGAACGGCACGTGGTAGTCGACGCCGGCGGTGGGCAGGTTCACCATCACCATGCCGACCTGCGCGTGTTGTTTGTAGTGCGTGGCGTGCTTGAGCGAGGTGGTGCAGATGCCGCCCGACAGGCCGAACTCGGTGTCGTTGGCCAGCGCCAGCGCTTCGTCGTAGTTCTTCGCGCGGATGACACTGGCGACCGGGCCGAACACTTCTTCGCGGTTGATCGTCATCGCCGGCGTGGTGTCGGTGATCAGCGACGGCAACTGGTAGAAGCCCCGCGTCTCGCGCTCCACCACCTCGCCGCCCCACACCGTGCCGCCTTCTTTCGCGGCCAGTTCAACGTACTTGAGGTTGCCTGCGAGCTGGCGCTCGTCGACCACCGGGCCGATGTCGGTGCCGGCCTTCAACGCGTGGTCGATCTTCAGCGCCTGCAGCCTGGTGCGCACCGCGTCGACGAACTTGTCGTGGATGGCTTCGGTCACGATCAGCCGGCTCGACGCGGTGCAGCGCTGGCCGGTGGAGAAGTACGAGCCCTGCACCGCCACGTTGACCGCCAGCGCCAGGTCGGCATCGTCCAGCACGATCAGCGGGTTCTTGCCGCCCATCTCGGCCTGCACCTTGGCGCCGCGCGCCGCGCAGGCGCTGATGATGCGCCGGCCGGTGGCCACCGAGCCGGTGAAGGTGAGGCCGGTCACGTCGGGCGAATTGACCAGCGTGTTGCCGACTTTCGAGCCCGGCCCCATGACCAGGTTGAACACGCCCTTGGGCAAGGCGCTGCGGCTGATGATCTCGGCGATCGCCCAGGTGCTGGCCGGCACCAGCTCGGCCGGCTTGAACACCACGCAGTTGCCGAACGCCAGCGCGGGCGCGATCTTCCAGGCCGGAATGGCGATCGGAAAGTTCCACGGCGCGATCATGCCGATCACGCCCAGCGCCTGGCGGAACACCTCCACGCCCACGCCGGGCCGCACCGACGGCACGACCTCGCCGCCCAGGCGCAGCACCTCGCCGGCGAAGAACTTGAAGATGTAGCCGGCGCGCCCGGCCTCGCCAATGCCTTCGGGCAGGGTCTTGCCTTCTTCGCGCGAGAGCAGGCGGCCGAGCTCGTCCTTGCGCGCCAGGATTTCGCTGCCGATGGCGTCGAGGATGTCGTGGCGCTGCTGAATGCCGCCCATGCTCCAGGCCGGGAACGCGGCCTTGGCCGCGGCGATGGCGACAAGCGTTTGTGCTTCATCGGCCTGCGCGTACAGGCCGATCACATCGCTGGTGTCGGACGGGTTCACATTCGCAATGGCGCTGGCGCCGGCGACCCATTCGCCGTTGATGAAGTTGTTGAAGTTGTCCATGGTGTTCTCAATGGCCCCAGCGCAGGACCAGCGGGTCCAGCCGCGAGGCGGTTTCGATCAGGCCCGCGCGCACCTGAGGGTGCATGGGCGGGAACGGGTGGCGCGGCGCCTCGCAATCGATCACGCCGCCTTCTCTCATCAACGCCTTGGCGGCCAGCAAGCCGCCCTGGCGGTTCTCGAAGTTGATCAGCGGCAGCCAGCGCTGGTATTGCACGGCGGCCTCGTCGCGCCGGCCGGCGAAGTACGGGTCGATGATCTGGCGGATGCCGTCGGGGTAGCCGGCGCCGGTCATCGCGCCGGTGGCGCCGGCGTCCAGGTCGGCCAGCAGCGTGATGCCCTCCTCGCCGTCCCACGGGCCGATGATCGCGTCGCCGCCGAGCCGGATCAGCTCGCGCAACTTGGAGGCCGCGCCGGGTGTCTCGATCTTGAAGTAGGACAGGTTCTCGATCTCGCGCGCCATGCGCGCGAGGAAGGCCGCCGACAAGGTGACGCCGCTGATCGGCGCGTCCTGCACCATGATCGGAAGGCTCATTGCCGATGACAGCGCGGCAAAGAACTCGAAGGTCTTTTCCTCGGGCACGCGCAAGGTGGCGCCGTGGTAGGGCGGCATCACCATCACCATCGCCGCGCCCAGGTCCTGGGCGCGCCGGCTGCGCTGCGCGCACACCCGCGAGCTGAAGTGCGTGGTGGTCACGATCACCGGCACGCGGCCGTTCACGTGCTTGAGGATGGCCTGCGTGAGCAGCTCCCGTTCATCGTCCGACAGCACGAACTGTTCGGAAAAATTGGCCAGGATGCAGATGCCGGTCGAGCCGGCGTCGATCATGAAGTCGATGCAGCGAAACTGGCTCGGCAAGTCGAGCTCGCCGGTTTCGGTGAAGGTCGTCGGCGCGACAGGGAACACGCCTCGATGGGGCTTTGGCATGGCGCTGGCTCCTTGTTGTAGAACAGGTTCGTGGGCCGGCGCCCGATTGTCAAGCCATGCGGGCAGCGGCGATGCGTTGAGGCTGCGCCCGGCAGCGGCGGCGGCAATCAGGGGGTCGGCGCGCGCACCTGCTCGGCCCGCTTGAAGTCGATGAACCCGCGCGCCGCGTCCACGCCGAGCAGGGCGACGCGAACCGTGTCGCCCACGTCCAGGCCGGCGTGGCCCTGCACCAGCCGGCCCTCGACCATCGGGCGGGACGTCCGGACCCAGGTGCCTTTGTCGGACGCGCCGGTCACGATGGCCTGGAACGTGTCGCCGATGCGCGGTGCGAGCAGCAGCGCCGCAGCCGACTTGCGCACCTGGCGCTCGACCTTGTTGGCGTTGTCCTCCTGCACGGTGCAGTGGCGCGCCAGCG
Source organism: Methylibium sp. (assembly GCA_031415135.1). Classification (GTDB taxonomy): domain Bacteria; phylum Pseudomonadota; class Gammaproteobacteria; order Burkholderiales; family Burkholderiaceae_C; genus LGRD01. Next base: position 19,689 of record JANORB010000131.1, on the reverse strand, counting down.
CCTCCAGGTCCGCATCGCTGTACGGCACCGCCGCACCGGCCAGCGCCGCCTTGATCAGGCGCTGCGTCGCCAGGTCGGGAAAGCGCCGGTTCGGCGCGGTCGAGTGCGCGTACTCGTTGACCGCCAGACCGAAGTGCTGCCCGGCGCCGGCCTGCCCCGCGCGCTCCGCCACGTATTCACCCGAACCGAGCAGCTTGACGACCGAGAGCGACAGGTCGGGGAAGCCTGCGGGGTCGGCCTGGCGCTGAACCGACAGCCAGGCGTTGAGCGCGCCGGCGTTCGGCTCGGCCGGCAGCCGCCCGCCCAGCGCCGTGGCCAGCGCGACGATGCGGTCCCAGCGGCGCGGTTCGCGCAGCAGCCGGCGCAGCGACGGGAAGCCGCGGCTTTCGAGAAAGCGTGCGCTGACACCATTGGCGGTGACCATCAGGACCGAGATCAAGTTCTGGGCCCGGTTTTTTTCGTCCGGCCGCAAATCGGTCAGCACGCCGTTTTCGAACACCGGCCGCGCCGTGGGGGTGGCGAGTTCGAGCGCGCCGTTGCGCCGCTGCAAAAGCGCGAGCGCCTGCGCGGCGCGGTCTTGCAAGCGCAACTGGGCCTGCAGCCCGGGGTCACGCTGCAACTTGGGCGGTGGTGGCGCCACGTCGTCAAGCCATGCGGCCACGCTGTCGTAGGTGAGCTTGGCGCGGCTCAGCACGATGGCGCAGTAGACGTCAGAGCCGCTCAGGCTGCCGTCGGGCTCGACCCTCATCTCGATCACGACGGCGAGCCGTTCCTGGCCTTCGTTCAGCGACGTGAGGTCGGTCGACAAGACCTCGGGCAGCATCGGAAAGATGCGCGCCGCGGTGTACACCGAGGTCGTGTTGTGGCGCGCGTGGTCGTCCAGCGGCGAGCCCAGGCGCACCGTGGCCTCGACGTCGGCGATGGCCACCAGCAGCTTGACCGTGTCGCCTGCCAGTGCCTCGGCCACGGAGAGTTGATCGAGGTCGCGCGAGTCGTCGTTGTCGATCGACACCCAGGGCAGGCCGCGCAGGTCGCACAAGCCCGGGCTCAGCTCAAGCGGCCGGTGCGTGAGGGCCGCCGCCTCGGCCAGCGCAGCGGCAGAGAAGTCGGGCAGCAGACCGCGCTCTTGCATCGCCCGGTGGGCGATCTGCTGCAGGTCGGTGGTCTTTGTCGATGAGGGTTGCGGCATCGAGCGATCATCGACGCTCGGCGCGCGTCTGTCCACCGGCCGGCAACCGGCGGGCCGGGCCACGCGCGGTCGATCCGCCCATGGCACCGGGCATGTGATCGCCATGGGCGCATTCCTGCTGCTGAGCGCCGACCTGCGCATCGGCGCCGACATCGACACGCGGATTCAGGTCAACAAAGTGCAGATCGGATTGACGCTGCCGCGCTTTGCCATCGAAGTCTGCCGCCAACGCCTGACGCCGGCGCACCTGAACATCGCCGCCGTCACGGCCCAGCCCTACCTGCCCCAGCAAGCCATCTTCGGCAACCGGCGGCCGCCGCCTTGCGTCTGGCAATTCAGCAAGACCTGGCCGGCTGGACGACACGATTTCGCAGCCCGGCCTGACGGCCCGGATCGGGCCCCGGCTTGCAGCGCAGCGGCGATCACGGGCACACAAGAAAAACGGGCCGCGAAGGCCCGTGTTTCCTGGATGTGTGGTGGAGAGGAGGAGGATCGAACTCCCGACCTTCGCATTGCGAACGCGACGCTCTCCCAGCTGAGCTACCCCCCCACACAAGCCGCGAGTTTAGCAAATCGAGGCGGCTCGCCCGCTGCGGCCTGCGGGCCGGCCAATGGCGCCGTCTCAAGGTCACCCCTCTGGCGTTCGATCTGGCGACAGGATAGAAAGCGGGCTTCATCGAACGGCTGCTGGAGCTCGCATGACCCGACCCGAACCCGCGTGGCTGGACGCCCAATACAACAACCGGGCACGCATCACCGACCACGTGCAAATTCTGGATCGCTGGAGCCGTGCCTCGGCCTTGGCGCGCGAACAATCCTCGATGCGTCTCGACGTGGCCTATGGCGACGGGCCCAACGAGACGCTGGACATCTTCCCCACCCCGCACGCCGAGGCGCCGGTGCTGGTGTTCATTCACGGCGGCTACTGGCGTGCGCTGGACAAGCGCGACGCATCGTTCATCGCGCCGTCGTTCGTGCAGGCCGGCGCGCTGGTCGTGGTGCCCAACTACGCGCTGTGTCCGGCGGTGAGCATCGAGCACATCACGCTCCAACTGGTGCGGGCGCTGGCCTGGGTCCATCACAACGCGGCGCTGTACGGCGGCAACCCGCGGCGCATCGTCGTCGCCGGGCATTCGGCCGGCGGGCAACTGGCGGCGATGATGCTCAGTTGCCACTGGCACAGCGTGGCGCGCGAGCTTCCGGCGCAACTGGTGCACGGCGCGCTCGCGATCTCGGGCGTGTTCGACCTGGAGCCACTGCGCGGCGCCCCGTTCCTGAAGGACGACCTGCGGTTGACGCCCGCCGCGGTGAACCGACTCAGCCCCGCGCGTCTGCCGCGCCCCAAAGGCGTGCTGTACGCGGCGGTCGGTGCCGACGAAAGCGAGGAATTCCTGCGCCAGAACGAATTGATCCGCACGGCCTGGGGCCCCCGGGCCGTGCCGGTGTGCGAACCCATCGCCGGCACGAACCACCTCAACGTGCTGCACGATCTGGCCGACCCGGACGGGCGCTTGCATGGGCTGGCGCTGCAGTTGCTCGGCCTGCGCAAGGTGTCCGGCGCCCACCGACAAGACTGACATCGAGGGCCAGAACGACGTGGCGGCGCTGTTCCGCTCCACCGCCGAAGGCGAGACCGGCCATGCGCACGGCCACCTGGAGTTCCTCGAAGCCGTGGGCGACCCCGCCACCGGCCTGCCGATCGGCTCCAGCCGCCTGAACCTCGCGGCCGCCGTGGCCGGTGAAACCCGGGGACTTGGTCAGGGTCGCCTTAGGGCTTTCGCCGTGGGCCAGGCACGCATGAATGCGTCTGGCTCACGCCTCGCCGGACATCACGCCGGCCGGTCTTGCGCGGTGATCGTGCCGTCGGCGCGGCCCTTGAAGTAGCGGTAAATGGCGTCGATGGCGGGTTCGACAAGCGGGTTGCCGCGGTAACCCGGCATCCCGCGGCCCGGGTTGCCGTCGAGTACCGCGCGCAGGAACATCTCCCGGCTCTGCGTGCGCGCGTATTCAACAACCGACGGGCCTGACGAGCCGTGATACGCCTTGCCGTGGCAACGCGCGCAATCCATGACGCGCAAGGTCTGCCATGCCGAGGCCAACGCCGGATCGTCCAGCGGATTGCCCGCCGAAGGGCCGCAAAGCGAGCCGAGGGCCAGGGCAACGAGGCCTGCGCGGACGACGCCAGTGATCGACATCGAGCGATTGGGCCACAGCGGCGTGGCCGCGCCAACTACCGCTTCGCATTCATCTGCGCCGGCAGCCGATCCGCTGCCACGCTCGCCTCATCCCCGATCCGGTTGCCAAACGACCGCAGCCCGTACTTGCTGCCCTCCGCTACGCCAAAGCCGCCGTTGTGCCGCGTCACCGTGTTGACAAACCACGCGCCGCGGCAATCGACTCCCGTACCGCCGTTGGCCGCGAAGGTGGAGCGCTCGATGCGCATCTGCTCGCACACGATGCCCGGCCCGCCGTTGTGCTGCACGAGCACGGCACGCACCACGCCCGCCGTGGCGTAACCGGTGCCCGCTATGCCCACACCCGCGTTGGCGCGAATCCGCAGGTTGTCCAGCACCGTGCCTTCGCCGTAGTGCACGCCCAGCCCGGCAAAGCCCTTGACGGTGCCGTTGCGAACGACCGCGCCCGCCGCGCCCACGCTGCTGATGCCCACCACTGCCGAGAAGCGGCTCGGCGCATCGCAGGCCACTGACCGCGTGGCCTCGCTGTGGCTGCAGATCACCGGGCCGCTGACGCTGTACCCGCCCAGGTCCAGCGTCACATCGGGCGCGCTGATGACGATGCCGCTGGTGTCGGCGGGCACCACCAGGTTGCCGCCCAACTTGTAGTGGCCGCCGCGGCTGAGGGTGATCGGAAAGCCCGGCGCGTCTCCGGGCGAGACCTTGCCGGCCAGGGCGCCGATCTGGTCGATGGTGATGGCGGGCTCGCCGGCCTGGGCATCGAAAAGCGCCGACAGCAATAGCGCTGCGGAGAAGGCAAGGGTGGTGGAGCGGTTCATTGTGACCTCCTGTGGATGCATGGAACGGTTTGTCGAATCATTGCGACCGGGGTGTGATGTGGCGCGGCTGTCGCCTTCAGCAACTGCTGAAGCGCCGCACCCAGGCCATGCGGCCGGGCAGCGGGTCGGCCACACCCAGCTGGCGCAGGTAGATGCCGCCCAGCCGGTAGGCGTCGAACTCGCCCTGGGCCGGGCAGTCGAAGTGCGGGTACGCGCCGCTGGCATGCTGGACGAAGTGCACCAGCTCATGCAACAGGCGTTCGCGGAACAGCGGGTTGTCGGCCGGGTCGGTGTAGGCGGCGCCGCCGGGGGTGTCTTGCGGACGCACCAGGTAGATGACACCCGGCCCGTTACCGGACCAGTCGAAGTAGCCATGCACCCGCGTATCGACCTTTGGCGCGGTCGACGGCATGCCGGCCTGCTGGTAGTACAAAGCCGTCATCTGTTCCGGGTTGAGCAGCACGACCGGTGGCGGGCTCAGGCCCGCAACCCACAGGGTCGAGTGCGCCGCGATCCAGAGCAGCAAAGACAGGGCGAGCTGTTCCACGATGGGCACCAGCGCTTGGGCGGTCGGCGCTGGGTCAGCGCACGGCGGCCGTCTTGGCCTGTGCCACCCGCACAAGGCCTGTGGCCTGCGGCGGCTGGGCCAGCGATGCCACCATGCTGAACAACACGAACGTGGTGCAGAGCGATGCAGCGGCGGCGGCGAGGCGCAGGGTGATCGAGGTCTTCATGATGCGGGCCTTTCGGGTGGTGCACCGGAGGTGCGTTGTCGATGGATCGACTGTCCGCCCAAGGCCCGTTCATGTCTTTGGGGCGCCCCAAAGCGTTCTTAAGCGTTCTGAATCTGCGCCGTACGGCGCGCCCTTCAAACGCCGAGCAGCCGAAACGCCGCGACCGGGCGATGAAAGCCCTTCAGCGTCAGCTCGGGCACCGGCTCGAACTGGAACGCACCATCGAGTGCGGCCATCACCCGCTGCGCCAGCAGCGTTTCGCCGCCATGGGCCTCGCCGCACAGGCGCGCCGGCCAGGTTGGTCACGGTGCCGATGGCGCCGTAGTCGATGCGCCCCTCGAAGCCGATGCCGCCGATGGTGGCGAAGCCCTGCGCGATGCCCACGCCCATTTGCAGGTCGTAGCCGCGCTTGCGCCAGCCTGCGGCGAGCCGGGCAACTTCCGCTTGCATCTCCAGCACCATGCGCGCCGCGCGTGCTGCCGGGTCGGGAATCGGCACCGGGTCGTTGAAGAACACCATGATGCCGTCGCCGGTGAAGCGTTCCAGCGTGCCTTCGTGTTCGAGGATCAGCCGGCCCATGGCGGCGTGGTATTCGCCCAGCACACCCATCACCTCCTCGGGGTCGGCGGTCTCGGTGAACGAGGTGAAGCCGCGCAGGTCGAGGAAGACGACGGTGATCTCGCGCCGATGGCTCTTCAGCGGGTCGTCGGCGCCGCCGGCAACGATTGCGGCGGCCAGCTGCGGCGAGAAGAAGCGCTTCAACCGCCCGACTTTCGCAAGCTGCTCCACACCGTCGGCCACGCGCTGTTCGAGTTCGCGGTTGAACCGCGCCAGCTCGTCGCGCTGGCGGTTCACCTCGTCGTAGAGCGACTTGATGCGCAACAGCGACTTCACGCGCGCCAGCAACTCGGCCTGGCTCACCGGCTTGGCAAGAAAGTCGTCGGCGCCGGCATCCAGCCCCCTGGCACGTTCCTGTGCCGGGTCGAGCGCGGTCACCAGCACCACCGGCAGCATGCAGTGTGCCGGGTCGGCGCGGATCGCCTGGCACACCTCGTAGCCGCTCATGCCGGGCATCATCACGTCGAGCAGCACCAGGTCAGGCCGGTCGGCATCGATCCGCGCCAGCGCCTCGGCACCCGAGGCCGCAGTGATCGCCTGGTAGCCCTTCACCGACAACAGGTCGGCGAGCAGCTTGACGTTTTTCGGGGCGTCGTCGACGACGAGAACCTTGGCGGTCATGGGCGCTTGCGCCCCTGCGCCAGGAAGCGCTGGACGGTCTCGACGAACGACCTCAACACGATCGGCTTGGTGATGTAGGCGTCGAAGCCCGACGCCACGATCTTGTGCTGCTCGTCGGGCATCACCGAGGCCGACACCGCCAGCACCGGCATCGCATCCAGCGCTGTGTTTGCACGAATCCGGCGCAGCGCCGTGATGCCGTCGATGTCGGGCAGCTGGATGTCCATCAGCACCAGGTCGGGCCGGTGCTCGCGCGCAAGGCGAACGCCTTCTTCGCCGGTCACGGCTTCAAGCGTCTGGTGCCCCTGGTGCCGCAGGATGTCGCGCACCAGCTTCATGTTCTTCTCGTTGTCTTCGACGATCAGGATGGTGCTCATGGTGCGGCCTCCGCGGTGCGCTTGGGGAGCAGAAACGCAAATGTCGAACCGCGATGGTGGCGCTACCCGGCTGCGCGCTTGCGCGGCACCCGCGGCGCCTGGCGACCCGCTGCACGGGTGGCGTTCGTCGCCAGCGTCAGCAGGCCACGCAGCGCGGCGTTGACCGATTCGGAGGTCGGAAATGCCTTGGCAAGCGCCGGGTCGAGCAGCACCACGGAGGTGCCTTTGGCGACTTCTTTGTAGTATTTGCCGCGTTCGAGCTTCGTGAAGTCCGATCGCTTGTACTCGGCACGCATTTCATCTTCAACCTTCTTCATAGAGATTCCTTTCGGTACGAGTGACGCGTCGCGCACTGAAAATACGAATCGCACCGGGGCGATAGGTATGAGACAGCGCGAGCAGCCTGCCCAGGCTCGACATACCGAACGTCACGGAGCGCGACTCGCCGATGGAATGATCTGGGTCCGGACCTGAGACTGCGAGAGAGTCGAGGAAGACGGAGCCCGCTTCGTCGAACGATACGCCGTGCTTGCGGACATTGGAAGCCGCCTTCGGTTCGTCCCATTCAAACTGCACCTATGCGGCCTCCAGAACACGCTGCGGCAGCATAAACGCAAACGTCGAGCCCTGGCCCGGTGCGCTCTCGACGCGGATCGTCCCGCCGTGCAACTCGACGAAGCGCTTGGCCAGCGCCAGTCCCGGCCCCGTGCCTTCCGACCTGCGCAGGTGGTCGCCCGACGCCTGGCGGAACTCTTCGAACACCAGCGCCTGCTGGCCGGGCGGGATACCGACGCCGGTGTCGATCACGGCGATCTCGACGCCATCGTCCATGCGACGCGCCCGCAGCGTCACGCTGCCGCCCGCAGGCGTGAACTTGACGGCGTTGCTCAGCAGGTTGATCACCACCTGCTTGATCTTGCGCAGGTCGGCCACCCAATCCGCCAGGCCTTCGCCAACGTCGAGCGTGAGTGTCAGGCCCTGGCGGCTTGCGCGTTCGCGCACCAACATCGACGCGCTCTCCAGCAAGTCGCCGAGGTCGAAACTCGCAAGGTCCAGCTCCATGCGGCCCGCCTCGATCTTCGACAGGTCGAGGATGTCGTTGATCAGGGTCAGCAAATGGTGGCCCGAGCCGTGGATGTCCTGCAGGTACTCGAGCTGTTTGTCGTTCAGCTCGCCGAACATCTTCTCGACCAGCACCTCCGAGAACCCGATGATCGCGTTCAGCGGCGTGCGCAACTCGTGCGACATGTTGGCCAGGAACTCCGACTTGTGCTGGTTGGCGGCCGCGAGCTGGCGGCTCTTGTCCTGGATTTCATGGAACTGGCGGGAGTTCTGGATCGCGATCACCGCCTGGTCGGCAAAGGTTTTCAGCAGCGCAATCTCCTTGTCGGAGAACGGGCTCACGGTGTCACGGGTCACGAGGATCGCGCCGATGCCTTGCCCTTCCCAGAGCATGGGCGCGGCCGCGAACGAACGGGGGCCGGTGCGTTCGCAAACGCGGCGAGTGATCTCGGGCACCCCGTCGTCCGACAACACATCCGCAAAGCGCAGAACGCGCTGCTCGCGAATCGCCAGACCACTCGACGAGGACTCCAGCGGCATCGGAAAAAACGCCGCCAGTGCATCCTTTCCTTCCGTCGCTCCGCCGTAGGCGGCGAGGTACAGGCGGCCGTCCTCGCCGACAAGTTTGATCGTCATCGTGTTTGAAGCGAACAAGCGCATCGCGCTGCCGACGATGCGGTCGAACACCGGCTGCGCGTCGGCCACCGAACTGCTGATCACCTGCAATACCTCCGCAGTGGCCGCCTGCCGCTGGTAAAGGCGCCCGAGTTCCTCGCTCATGCGGTTCAGGTCGCCGGCCAGCGCGCCGAGTTCGTCGCGGTTAGGCACCTGCATCGGGTTCGTGAAGTCGCCGGAAGCGATCTCGTCAAAGCGCACACCCATCTGCTTCAGCGGGCCGACCAGCGACACCGAGATGGCATACCCCAGCGCCAGCGCCAGCGCAATGCTGCCCAGCGCAAAGCCCACCACCCAGCGCCGCGAGGCCACGTAGCCATCGTGGCTGTCGTCAATGCGCGCCAGCATATTCGCCTCGGCCTTGTTGACCAGTTCGTTCGTCAGGCGCTCCAGCCGTTCGGCGCGTGGCCCGGCGCGCTCGACCTGGGCCGCGCGGCCCTCCGTCACCTTGCCCGCGCGGATGAGCGCGATCACCTCGCCCACCGCGGCGGTGAAGGCCTCGTACTCCACGCGCACGCGCTGCAGCACCTCGACCTCGTCTTGCGCAACGAACTTCAGCCGGTCGAGGTCGTAGCCGAACTGGTTGAGTTGGCGCAGTGTTGCGTCCATCGCGGCCGGGTCGGGCGCCAGCATCGCAGCGGCCACGCTGTACAGCTGCGATGTGGTGCCGTGCTGGATCTGCCGGTACGCCGCGATCTTGCGCTGCAGCTGCACAAAATCTTCAGCGCGCTGGTTCAGCCGCCCCAGCTCAGCCAGGCTGACCGCGCCGATCGCGATCAGCAGCCCGACGATGGCCAGGAACGCCACCAACAGCTTGGTGTTGACCGTGGCCGGCACGCGCGCCACGGCCAAGGGCAACCAGCGCAGCAGCGGCGTGTTCACTCGTGCGACGCCCTCTGGCGCCTTGCCGATGCGTGCCGTTGCCGGCGCGGCGCCATCCTCGCGGCGCTATGATTCAAAGGAACAAAAGTCACGCCGGGGGGCGTTGCCATGGGTGTACCTCCGCACAAGCAATCCATCGCCGAATACCTTGCCTGGGAAAGCGAGCAGGCCGGCCGCAATGAGTTCTGGCGTGGTGAAGTGTTTGCCATGGTAGGCGGCAAGCGCGGGCATGGCCGCGTGATCGCCAATCTCATGCGCCACCTCGGCAACCACCTCGATGACACCGCGTGCCAGGCATTCAGCGAAAACATGAAGGTGCAGGTGAATGAAGAAGCCGTGCTGTACCCGGACGTGTTCGTCACCTGCGATCGCGAATTCACCGCGGATCAAGCAGTTTTCACGGCGCCCGTGCTCGTCATTGAGGTGCTTTCCCCTTCGACGCAAGCCTGCGACCGCAGCAAGAAGTTTGCGATGTACCGGCAGCTTGCGTCGCTGCGGGAGTACGCGTTGATCGACCCCGACTCGCGCCGCGTGGAGGTTTTCAGGCCCGCCGAAGACGGCCACTGGAAACTGTTCGACATGAGTGACGACGACGCCCTCGTTCTTGAGAGCGTGGCATGCACGGTCGCGCTGTTTGCCGTGTTCAAGGGCATGGACGGCAACTGAAGTCACGGCGCTTTCCCATTCATTCGCTCGACAACATTTGCAGATCCCTCTGCATTTCACGCGCGTCGAAGCGCGTGCCCAGGTACTGCACGCGCAGCATGCCGGCGCGGTCGATCAGCGACGTGAGGAACAGGTGGTCGACGCTGCCGCTGTCGGTCGTCTTCGCATAGGCGCCGTAGCGCCTCACCACCTCGCCGATGTCGCCCGGCGTGCCGGTCAGGAAATGCCAGCCCGGCACATCGGCGCCGAACGCCTTGGCGTAGTCACGCAAGCGTGCCGGCGTGTCGTTCAACGGGTCGACGCTGATGGCGACGAAAGCGTACCGAGTGCCAAAGTCACGACCCAGCGCACGCGCGATGTCGGCCAGCTTGGCCGTCAGCACGGGGCAGGTGCTGCTGCAGGTGGTGAACACGAAAGTGACCGCCAGCACTTTGCCGCGCAGGTCAGTGAGCGCAACGCGTGAACCACGCGCCGAGTCGAGCGCGAAGGCCGGCGCCAAGCCCAGCATCGGCAGGCGCGTGCTGCTGGCTGGCGCCGCGTGCGTGGCCAGCCCGGGGCCCAACAAACAGGCCGCGAGCCCAGCCGCCAGCAGCGCGAGCAGTGTCGGCCAGCGTTGGTGTAGCGGGGTCATGTCAGGCTTTCAACTCCTGCTTCAGTTCGTTCAGGAACCGCCAGTCCGTGCCCTGCGCGATCAGCTTTTGCGGCGTCGACTTGATCAGGCCCACGTCGCGCAGCCGCAGCGCGTGAAAGTGCAGCGTGTCTTCGGGGTTGGCGGTGCGGTAGTCGTAGTTCAGGCGCTTCAGCGATTCCAGGCCGATGTCGTAGCGCGGTTCGTAGCCGTGGTCGCGCAGGTAGCCGGCCGCCATCTGCGGCGCCGACTTGCACAGGTCGGCCGCCTTCAGGATCGCCCGCAGCACGTGCTTGGTGGCGACAGGATTTCGCTGCACGTAGTCGCGGTTGGCGCCGACCATGCAGCAGTAGTACTGCGACCACGGCCGGTCGACGTTGGTGTCCAGCAGCACCCGGCCGATTTTTCGCGCGCGCAGCTCCTGCGGTTCGGGCGGGAACGCGAGGAACGCGTCGGCCCGCCGGTCGATGAACGTGTTCATCGCGCTGCCGCCGGGGCGGGCCAGCCATTTCACGTCGTTCGGGTTGAGGCCGGCGTAGGCCAGGATGCTGGACAGGAGGATCTGGTCGCCGCCGAGGAACTTCTCGCACACGACCGTCTTGCCTTTCAGGTCATTCAAGCCGCGCACGTTGTCGTGACCGAACAACTCCCAGCAGCCGAGGTGCACGCCGGCCAGCAACACGACACCTTTGTCGGCATCGAGCGTGGGCAGGAAGCCGGTCGTGTACCACATGGTGATGTCGGCCTGGCCGTTCGCCAGCGCCTCCGGGCCGGCACGTGTGCCGAGTGCGAGGTATTGAACGTCGTTGAAGCCTTCGGCGCGCAGCAAATCGCCGGCAATGTATTGCGGCGCGATGCAGATCGACGGGGAGTGGCAGAAGCGGACGGTGCGCGTCTCCGGCGGCGAATCGGCAATGGCCGGGCCGGGTTGAAGGCCGAGCAAGCCTGCGGCTCCGAGCGCCGATGCGCGTTCGAGCAACTCCCTGCGGCTCAGCCCTGCTGGGGTAAACGTGTCCATGGCAAGTCCTCCCGTCGACATGTGATCCAACTCAGCGGGCGGCAGCCCTGTTCGCCGTCAGCTCCGACAAGAAGGCCTTGATCGCCAGGCCCATGGCCACCGTGGCTTGCGGGTCGGCGTTGTACCAGATGGTGTGGCCGGCGTTCGAGTCGATCGACACCCCCCTCGCGCCCGGAATCGCTCGCACCTGCATTTCGATCTTCTGCGGCGGGAAGATCTCATCCTTGAGGGCGTAGACGAAAAGTGCCTTCGCCCTGATCGATCGCAGCGCTGCCATGTCGTCGCCGTTGAAACCCGGCGCATCGCCGAGCGAGCCGTTCCCGAACGAGCGGTTCAAGTAGTGGAGATCGCGAGCGTCCTGAATGTCGATGTAGAAGGCACCCATCGCGGTGCGCCAACGCTGGTAGGCCTCGGGGGTGTCGACGTGTTGCTCCCACCAGTCGCGGGTGTAGAACTGCGTCACCAGCACCGAGATCGAGTTCGTCGCACAGGCCTTGGGGTTCACGTCGTAGTTGCCACCCTCCCAACCCGCGCAGGTCTCGAGGATCGAGTGCTGCGCCCCACCCCGGAGCCAGCCCCCGGTCCCGCCAAGAACGCCCCCACGATCGGCACGATCCCATCCATGAAGTTCGGGTAACTCACCGCGAAATGCACGCTGTAGGCGGCACCCGACGAGATGCCGGTCACGGCGAGCAGGTGCGGAATGCCCAGGGCCTGCGTCACCAGCATGTGCTGGGCCTTCACCATGTCGCGCGCGTTGTACTGCGGGAATTTCATCTTCAACCCGCTGTTGCTCGGGCTGGTCGAATGTTCGTAGCCGGTCTGTGTGGCGCCCAGCGCGTCCGCGCAGATGATGAAGTACTTGTCGGTGTCGAGCGCCCGACCGGAGCCGATGTGGTGGTCCATCAGATGATGGTTACCGCCGTAGCCGTGCAGGAACAGGATCGCGTTGTCTTTCGCCGCATTCAGCTTGCCGTGTGTGACGTAGCTCATCTTCAGGTCGGCGATCACACCGCCGCCCTCGAGCTTGAGTTCGCCGAGTTGCGCCATCTGGTGCGGCGGCTGGTCGGGCCAGTGGGCTCGAGCCGTGCCCGCGCCGCCTAGGGCAAAACCGACAAGGCCGAAGACAGCGCACAGTCTGAAATACGTATTCATCACGTCGCTCCTTGGTGAGCTCAGCAGCGGATCGTTCGGCACCGGGTCGCTGAGCGTAGCGCCGGCGCCGCGACATGTCGAACGGTTTTCTCCGCAGGTTTGTGGAGGCCGGCAGGCTCGGCGGCTGTCGGCCCTCACTGCCGCGTCGGCTGGCCCGCCGTTGCAGCGGCTGCCTGCCGCGTCTGCGCACGGCCCAGCGCCTGCACCCGCGGCGACGGCTCCAGCACCGGGTGGGCGTAGCGAATCTCGCTGTCGTCAATCGGCAGCAGCGCGGTCAGCGTGGTGCGCGGCAGGCGGGTCATCTGCTCTTCGTCGAGCTGGCGCACGAACACCCAGCGGGTGGGGGTCTTCACGAAGGCGAAGCGGGTCGGCAGGTCGACATAGACATCCCAGTCGTTCACCTCGATGGCTGACGTGCTCTGGCCTTGCGCTTGAGCAAACGCGGCTGGTGCGGCCAGGGTCAGGATGACGGCGGCGGTGATGCCGGCCAAGGCCGTGGTCGCGGCGCGGCGGAAAGCGGTGGTGTTCATTGCGGCGGTCCTTTCGGGGTGGTGCACCGGGGTGCATTGGCGATGGATGGACTGTCCACCGCAAGCCCCGTTCGTGTCCCTGGGTCCGCCCCAAAGCGTTCCTAATCGTTCTGAATCGGCGCCTCGCTGCGCGCTGCGCAACCGCCGAGCAGTCAAAACGCTGCCATCAGGGCGTGTCAGTGGTTCGCCACCCAGTTTTCCACCCGCAAGCCGGGGTAGCCCGCGAAGTCGGCTTCGTTGTTGGTCACGAGGGTGGCGTCCAGGGCCAAGGCGTGTGCGGCGATGAGCTTGTCGAGGGCGTCGCGTTTGCGTTCGCGTGAGGCATGGCGCACCGGGCCATAGGCCCTGGCTGCCGAACGGTCGAATTCGGCCACCAAGATGTCTTCAAGGAACCCGTCGAGTGCCTGCCGGTTTTGCTCGGCCGCTGCATTGGAGCTGGTCACGCCATGCTCCAACTCGGCCAGCGTGATGGCGGAAATGACCACGTCACCCACAAAGCACCCGGCAAAGCGCTCGGCAACTTCGGGTGGATGGTTTTTCATCAAGTAGATGCAGATGTTGGTGTCGAGCATGAACTTCGGCTTCATAACGGGTCTCGTTGCGCTTCCACGTTTTCGCCGCGGCCCTGTGCCATGAAGTCGGGCGAGAACCTGGACAACTTGGCCAGCACGTCGCCGACGCGCCGGGGAACGGGGCGAATCCGCAACTCGTCGCCTGTGCGTTCGATGACAAACTCCATGTCCCAGGACCCGTAGGCCAACTCCGCCGGGATCCGGATGGCTTGGGAATTGCCGTTCTTGAAAATCTTTGTCCTGAGCATGACGACTCCTTTGGATGTACGTGTACATCCTAGCCCTCATCGTCCGTTCTGTAAATGCTGCCGACCTCGCTCCCGGCTCGCTCTCGATGCGGACCGTTTTGCCGCGCAACTCGACGAAGGGCCTTGCCCGCGCCAAAACGAGGTGGATGTGCTGCTGTCGCTATCGTGTAGCACATGTTCACGTGTTTCCGGGTTACGATGCGTCCAGCCATCGGAGGGCCTTGCGATGTCGAATCTGACCATCTCTGTCGACGACCAAATCATCAAGCAAGCTCGGGTGCGCGCCATTCAGCAGGGCACATCGCTGAGCGCGAAGGTGCGAGAGTTTCTGCAGCACTACGTGAACGAGTCCGACGGCCAGCTGCAAAAGCAGCGTGAAGACGCAGCCGCGCGGCTGATGCAAGCCATCGAAGCCGCCACGGCACAAACCCAATCCGCAACCGATGCTCCCGGCGCCCGCGCAGCGAAAGGGCGGCGCACCCTGCGGGAGGAGTTGTACGAGGGCGACTTTCGCGCCAGAGACCGGCGCGCGCTCCAAGCCGGCCGGGTGAAGAAAAAATAGGCCATGCCGGCGTTTTTCGACACCAATGTGCTGGTGTACTGCACCGCCGCCGCCGCGCCGGCCAAGCGGTCACGCGCCCGAAGCCTGGTGGCCAGTTCGGCTGCGGCGGGGGAAGCCGTGGTGAGCACCCAGGTTCTGATCGAACTGTTCAACGTGCTGACGCGCAAACAGAAAATGCCTGCTGCGACGGCGCAGGCATTGGCGTTGGCCTATGCGGCGTGGCCGGTGGTCGTCAGCGATGTGGCGTTGGTCGGCGCGGCAATGGAAAAGTCGATCCAGCACCAACTATCGATCTGGGACGCGATGGTGGTCGAGGCCGCCATACGGGCGGAAGCCCAAACCTTGTACAGCGAAGACCTTTCTCATGGGCAGCGCTTTGGATCGCTGACGGTGGTCAATCCGTTCCTGGCCTAGGCGTTCCCAGGCGCTTGCCCATCGTTCCAAATCCTCGCTGGCGCGGCTACATTGCAGCCAGATGCTGCGGGGCCATTGGCCGCGTGCCGGCATCACAGGGAAGGAGGAGACGTGGCCCGCTGCTACCGCGCCGGTGCTTGCGAGGTGCGACCCGATGAACGCCGGGTGCTGATTGGCGGCCAGCCGGCCGTGTTGGGGGCGCGTGCCTTCGACCTGCTGATGTGCCTGATCGAGCACCGCGACCGGGTGGTCACCAAGGACGAGCTGATGAAGTGGGTCTGGCCCGGCTCGGTGGTGGAGGAAAACAACCTGACCGTGCATGTCTCGGCGCTGCGCAAGCTGCTGGGGCCGCAGGCGGTGGCCACGGTTGCAGGGCGGGGCTATCGGTTTGCGATGGCGTTGCGCGATACGGGCGCGGAGCCACTCGACACGCCGGCCGCGGCGGCGGGCCGCTTGAATCCCGCCCCCGCTCCGGTTGCCGCCAGCGCCCCCGGCGATATCGAACTGGCGCTTCCCGACAAGCCATCGATCGCCGTGCTGCCGTTCGGCAACCTGGGCGGCGACCACGAGCAGGAATACTTCATCGACGGCGTCATCGAAGACATCATCACCGAGCTGTCGCGTTTTCGGTCGCTGTTTGTCATCGCCCGCAACAGCACGTTCAGCTACAAGGGCAAGGCGGTCGATGTGCGCACAGTCGCCAAGGAACTGGGCGTGCGCTACGTGGTCGAGGGCAGCATTCGCCGAGCCGCCAACCGGATTCGGGTGGCGGCCCAGTTGATCGACGCGCCGACCGGGGCGCAACTCTGGGCCGAAAAATACGACCGGGTGCTCGAAGACATCTTCGCCGTGCAGGAAGAGTTGACGCAGGCCATCGTCGCGGCGATCGCGCCGCAGATCGAGTCTTTTGAATTCCAGAAGCTGCGCAGCGTGCGTGCCGGCAATCTGAATGCTTATGAACTGGCGATGCGCGCAAGGGACAGCGCGCGGCGGGCCGACAAGGAGGCCGAAGCGGTGTCGCATGACGACGCGCTCAGGCTGGCCACCGAGGCGGTCGCCATCGACCCGGGTTGCGGCACCGCGCTGGGCACGATTGCCTATCTTCGTTGGCGGCAAGTCTGGGCCGGCGCGGCAACGTCGGTAGCCGAGGTGATTGAAGCGGGCCTGGCGGCGGCCCGGCGCGCGATCGCGACCGACAGCGGCGACCATGTGGCCCATCTGTGGAAAGGCATGCTGCTGCTGTATTCCGGCCAGCACGCGGCCGGGCTGGCCGACCTGCGGCGCGCTCACGAGCTGAACCCCAACGATGCGCTGACGCTGAGTCTGCTCGGCCAGTACGAGGCGGGGGCGGGCGATGCGCAGCGAGGCATCCGGTACGCCACGGACGCTTTGCGCCTGAGCCCCCGAGACGCGCTGCGCTGGTCGTTTTTCAACTCGTTGGCGTGGTCGCATTTTTTTGCCGCCGACTACGCCCGCGCAGCCGATGCGGCGCAGAGCGCCATCGGCGAGGCGCCCAGGTTCTATCCGTCTCATCTTTGCCTGGTGGTCAGCTGCGTCGGCCAGGGCCAGATCGCCAAGGCGAAGACGGCGCTTCAGGTGTTGAGCGAGCTGGCGCCGCAGACGCTGGTGGCGCGCCTGGCCGGCCGCTGGAACTACGCTGACGCGGTGCTCGTGCAACGCGCCACCACGTTTTTGCGGATCGCCGCCGCGCTGCAGGCTGCGAGCGCGGCGGACGGGTTGCAGTAGGTGAAGCGCGCGCACGGGCGCGCTTCTTGCTGCTTTTGGGCCATGCCAGCCGCCCGCCCGCCATGACCGCAATACAGACCAGCCTTCGGGTGCTGCTGATCGACGATGGTGCGCACCGCGTGCCCCTGATCCGTGACGAACTCACGCGCCTGGGCTATGTGGTGGTGGGCGTGCTCGACTCGGCCACGCTGATCCACGACTGCGTGCTGCAGCTCGCGCCCGATGTCGTCATCGTCGACAGCGAATCTCCCACCCGCGACACGCTCGAACACCTGGCCGCCATGTCGGCCCGCAACCCGCGCCCGGTGGTCGTGTTCGCCGAAGACAGGCATGAAGATCCGCTGCGGCGCGCCCTGAAGGCCGGGGTCAGCGCCTACGTGGTCGCGGGCCTGCATCCGCAGCGGCTGGCGCCGGTGCTGCAGGTGGCGATTGCGCGCTTCGAGCAGGACAAGGCGCTGCGCGCGCAACTCGAAGACGCGCAGTCGCAGCTCTCCGCGCGCAAGACCATCGAACGCGCCAAAGGCATCCTGATGGAGCAGGCCGGCCTGACCGAAGACGGCGCCCACCGCCAGCTGCGCAAGCTCGCGATGGACCGCGGGCAGAAGCTGACCGACGTGGCCCAACGGGTGATCGAAGCGCGCGACCTGCTGCGACCGGCCGGCTGAGACCCGCTGCAGCCGCGGCGCGGCGAATTGCCGCAATGCACCAAGTCGGCCCGTGCCGTTGCGACCCCAGCGATCGCACACGCTCGCGCTTGGTGCCGGGCCGGCAACAAGTCACGCCGAATCGGCAGTTTCCGTTGGCACGGATCGTGCTGACTCTCTCATCGAATCCGGCGCACAACGGCGTGCGCACGGCACAAACAACGGGCAATGGCGTCCGGCCTGGTTCGACCCGCACATCGGTTGCGGCTCGGGCCCGGTCGAGACGCTTTTTTCATTGGTTTTTGAAGGAGCACAGGTCATGTCCACACACGAGGGTCTGATGAGTGAAAGGCGGCGCCAGTTCATCAAGGGCACCGCCGCAGCTGCGGTGGCGGGCGTGCATCCCGGCGCCTGGGCGGCCGGCTCCGACGCGCCGGAGAAAAAGGAAGTCCGCATCGGCTTCATCCCGCTGACCGACTGCGCCTCGGTCGTGATGGCCTCGGTGATGAAGTTCGACGAGAAGTACGGCATCAAGATCATCCCGACCAAGGAAGCGTCGTGGGCCGGTGTGCGCGACAAGCTGGTCAACGGCGAACTCGACATGGCGCATGTGCTGTACGGCCTGGTCTACGGCGTGCACCTGGGGCTGGGCGGGCCCAAGAAAGACATGGCGGTGCTGATGACCTTGAACCACAACGGCCAGGCCATCACGCTGTCAAAGAAGCTGGCCGACAAGGGCGCGGTGGACGGCCCCAGCCTGGCCAGGCTGATGGAGAGCGACAAGCGCGAATACACCTTCGCGCAGACCTTTCCCACCGGCACGCATGCGATGTGGCTGTACTACTGGATGGCGGCCGCCGGCATCAACCCGATGAAGGACGCCAAGGTCATCACCGTGCCGCCGCCGCAGATGGTGGCCAACATGCGGGTGGGCAACATGGACGGCTATTGCGTCGGCGAGCCGTGGAACCACCGCGCCATCATCGACGGCATCGGCATCACCGGCATCACCACGCAAGACATCTGGAAAGACCATCCCGAGAAGGTGTTGGGCACGACCGGCGAGTTCGTCAAGAAGCACCCGAACACCGCGCGCGCCGTGGTCATGGCCGTGCTGGAAGCCAGCCGCTGGATCGACGCCAGCCTGCTGAACAAGAACAAGATGGCCGAGACGATTGCCGAGAAGAGCTACGTCAACACCAGCGTGGATGCGATCAACCAGCGCATCCTGGGGCGTTACCAGAATGGCCTGGGCAAGACCTGGGACGACCCGAACCACATGAAGTTTTTCAACGACGGCGCGGTCAACTACCCGTACCTCAGCGATGGCATGTGGTTCCTGACGCAGCACAAGCGCTGGGGCCTGCTGAAGGACCACCCCGACTACCTGAAGGTGGCGCAGCAGATCAACCAGACCGCGCTCTACAAGGAGGCGGCGGCGCAACTGAAAGTCAGCGTGCCCAAGAGCGACATGCGCAGCGCCAGGTTCCTCGATGGCGTGGTGTGGGATGGCAAGGATCCCGCGAAGTACGCCGACTCGTTCAAGGTCAAGGCGCTCAGCGCCTGAGCGACGGAGGCCAGCATGGTCAGTGCAGTGTTTCATTCGCCCTTGTCGGCATCCGGCAACCCGCCGGCGGGTGCGCTGGCGCCGCTGGCCAGGCCGGCGGCGCGCGCCACGCCGGAGTCGCGGCCCACGCCGGCGCCCACGCCGGCGCTCAAGCCTGCGCGCGTGCCGTTCGACTGGCGCGGGCTGGGGCTGAAGGTCTTGCCGCCCGTCATCGGCCTGGCGCTGATGGTCGGCATCTGGGCGCTGCTGACGATGAAGAGCACCACCTTTCCCACGCCCAGCGCCACCTTCGACGCCGCGGTCAAGCTGTTCGCCGACCCGTTCTATCGCAACGGGCCGAACGACCAGGGCATCGGCTGGAACATCCTGTTCTCACTGGAGCGGGTCGCGGTGGGCTTCGGCATGGCCGCAGCGGTGGGCATTCCGCTGGGCTTCATCATCGGCCGCTTCGAGTTCATGAACCGCATGTTCTCGCCGCTCATCAGCCTGCTCAAGCCGGTGTCGCCACTGGCCTGGCTGCCGATCGGCCTGCTGGTGTTCAAGGCCGCCAACCCGGCCGCCATCTGGACCATCTTCATCTGCTCGATCTGGCCGATGGTGGTCAACACCGCGGTCGGCGTGCAGCGTGTGCCGCAGGACTACCTGAACGTGGCGCGGGTGCTGAACCTGAGCGAGTGGAAGGTCATCACGCGCATCCTGTTCCCGGCCGTGCTGCCCTACATGCTGACCGGTGTGCGCCTGTCGGTGGGCACGGCCTGGCTGGTGATC
>JANORB010000130.1:0-7618 GCA_031415135.1 Methylibium sp. | reverse complement strand
CTACGCCGCGCGCCTCCCCCTCACCCCAACCCTCTCCCCCGAGTACAGGGGAGAGGGAGTCCGAATTTGCTCCCTCTCCCGCTTGCGGGAGAGGGCTGGGGTGAGGGAAGAGCCGTGGCTGAACCATGTCACTAATCAGGTGGCCGGATGACATGGCACCCGGCCCTCAACCCAACCGATCCAGCAACGCCATCGCCGCCGCCGGCGCCCGCTCTTTCGCGCCGCTGATGAAGACCATGAACACGTCGCGCGGCTGGCCTGGGGCCGGCTTGGTTTCAACACGCGGCAGGTCCGCGGGTTCGCCGCCACCGGCCCACAGCGCCGCTCGTTCGGCCCAGCGGTCCAGTTCCGCCGCCGCGTATCCGCTGGCGAGCGACGGCTGCGATCGCATCAGCCGCGCGTAGACGAAGTCGCCCGTCAGATCGGCGAACGACGGGTGCTCGTCGGAGTCGGCAAAGACGGTGGCGCAGCGGTGCCGGCGCGCCAGTTCCAGGTAGCCGGCGGTCATGAAACTTTCGTGCCGAACGTCCAGCACGTGGCGCAGCGGCAAGCCATCCACCTGCTGTGGCAGCAGGTTCAGGAAGGCCTCGAAATCTTCCGCCTCGAAACGTTTGGTGGGCATGAACTGCCAGACGATGGGACCGAGCTTGGTGCCCAGCTCCGAGATGCCGCTGCCGATGAAGCGCTCGACCGATTCACCCGACTCGGCCAGCCGCTTGCGGTGGGTCGCAAAGCGCGAGGCCTTGACCGAAAACACAAAATCGGCCGGTGTCTGGTCGCGCCACTTGGCGAAGCTGGCGAGCTTTTGCGCACCGTGGTAAGTGGCGTTGATTTCAATCGCGCTGAGCTTGCCGCTGGCGTATTCGAGTTCGCGTGCATGCGGCCATGCGGCGGGATAGAAGTTGTCGCGCCATGGCGGGTAAGTCCAGCCGCCGATGCCGACACGGATGCGCTGGCCGCAGGTTGCCGTCATGGCAGCGCAGCACGGTTCACCACCCGCGCGATGCGCCGGCGCAGCCGCTCGGCTTCAGCGCTCTCGCCCGCGGCATCGGCGCGCTGTGCCTGCACGTTCAACCAGGCCAGCAAGGGCCGGCTCCAGCCTTCGGCCGACGCGGTGTCGGCGGCGACCGAAAACAGCGCCGGCTGGGCCCGGCCGCTGCGCAGCATCACACCGGCGGCGACCAGGCGGGCCAGCGGATCCGGCATGCGGCTCAGTGTGTCCGCCGAGGCGTTGCCGGCCGCCGCTTCGCGCTGCGCGGCCGGCAGCAGCGCCGCCTCCTGCGCGCTGCCCGTGCCGGCCAGGTAGTTGGCATAAGCGCGCTCCGCCGGCGCTGCGTCTTGCGCCAGTTCGGCGAATCCCGGGCAGTCGTCGAACACGAGGCTGGCCACACGGGCGGCGCAGCGCGTCAACTCGGCGCGCGCCAGCAGATCGGTCCGTCCGGTGCTGGCCAGATCGGCCCGGGCACGCGCGAACTCCAGCGCCTCCAGCCGGGTGTTGCCCGCCAGGTAGGCGGCCACGCCGCGATCGAGCGCGCTCTTGGCGTTCATCTGCCAGTCGGACGGCGGCGGGGTGCTGGAGCAGGCCACCACCCACACGCACACCCACGCGGCCGCACACACCAAGATAAGGCGCTGCGGCGGCGTCATGGCAGCTTGATCTCGGTGTCGCGCTTGAACGGCCACTTGCGATTCACCTCGTTGACGAGTTGCTGGACCTTGCGCAGGCTGGCCTCGACCTCGGCGCGCAGCGACCCCAGGTCGGCGGTGGCCTCGCGGGTGTTGCTGGCGATGCCCTGCGCCTCGGCCAGCAACGCGTCCACCTTCTTCAGGCTGGTGCGCGCCTCGGCCAGCAGGCCGTTGAGCTGCACCACGGTGGCCTGCGTGTCTTTCACCACACCGCTCGGGCCGAACACCTGGGTGTCGGCCTTGGCGACCAGGCCATCGGCCTTGAGCGTCAGCCCATCGACCTTCAGCACCAGCGCGTCCAGGCGGGCCAGCAGCGCGTTGGTGCGGTCGAGCGCGGTGCCGATCTTCCTGCCTTCCTTTTCGTCGCCCATGATCACGCCCAGCGCGCCGCGCGGGCCGTTGAGGGTCTCGGTCATCGTTTGCACGTTGCGCAGGCTGGTGTTGAGTGGCGCATCGCTGCCGGTCATGGCCGCGAGGTTGGCGAGCACGTCGCGCACACCGGCCATCAGGCGCGGGATCTCGGCCGAGGCGTCGCCGCTCAAGACCTTGCGCACCGCGCCGTCGGGCAGCGCCGGATCGGTCAGCACGCCGCTGAAGGCGCGGATGCGGGTGGCGCCCACCAGGCCTTTTTCCATCGTGAACACACTCGACTCGCGCAGCCAGTGCGCGTCTTTCGAAGGCACGTCGACCACGATGCGGGCGTTGCCCTCGTCCGACAGCTCGATGCGGTTGACGCGGCCGATCGGAAAGCCGGCAAACGTGAGGTCCATGCCCACCACCACGCCCTCGGAGTTCTCGGCCACCAGCACCAGCGTCTGGGTGCGCTCGAACGCGCCGCGCGCGTACAACACATACGCGGCCGACGCGCCGATCAGCAGCGCCACGCCCCACAGCAGCAACCGCGCCTTCAGGTCCAGGTGGGCCACCGGCGGGCTGTCGGCGGGGGCAAGGGCAGGCGGTGGCTCGGCCATGGCGTCAATAGTAGTTGCCCACCAGGGACAGCATCTCGATCAGCAAGACCACCGCGAGCAAGCGCGCCAGCCGGATGATGTCGGCCTGGGACTGCGGCGCGCCGGCCGCCCCCTCGCGCGGCGTGGGCACCATCGGAATGATGGCCACGGCCAGGCTCAGGAACAGCGTCTTCAGGCCGAAGATCAGCACGATCACCGGGTTGAACACCTGGCCGACGGTGCGGGTGAAGCCGCCCAGGCCCCAGGTCGAAAAGCCATAGACCGAAAAGTAGGCCAGCACCAGCGTTATCGCGCTGCTCACCGCCGCCAGCGTGAACACCGAGAACATGCCGGCCATGGCGCGTGGCAGCACGGTGTCGCGCGTGGGGTCCAGCCCGGCGGCGAACTGGGATTCGAATTCACCGGCCAGGCGCATGCTGCGAACCTGTTCGCCGGCCGGCATCGCGTAGCGCACGGCCGCGAACAGCGCGGCCGACAGCGGGATCAGCTCCAGCACCAGCGTGCGCACCAGCACGTCGAGCGCGTAACGCGACAGGCCGTAGCTGAGCGAGGTGGCCAGCACGATGCGGATGATCACCAGCGCCACCAGGGCCGACAGCACGGTGAAGCTGGGCAGCACCGGCATCGTGGCCTGGTAGGCCGCATGCACCATGCGCTGGCGCTGCGAGCGCCGGTAGCTCGACGGCGACAGCGCCAGCACCAGGATCTGCGCGCCGAAGTGAATCACCTGGCGCCAGCCGCCCCACCACTGCAGCAGCGCACGCACCCAGGTCTGGCGGGTCGATGGCAGTGAAGGCGTGATCGGCACGGCGCGCGGCGGCGGACCAGGGCTCAACCGGCATCCGGGCCGCAGGCGCGGCCCGGCGTCGATCGATGCGCCGGCGGGTTCAGGCCAGCTTGCCCAGCGTGCCGGTGGCCTCGGCAAGCAGGTAGTAGAACGTCACGCGGCTCTTGGCGCGAGCGTCCTTCATCTTGGCCAGCACCGTCTGCATGCCGGCGTCGGCCGCGGCGGCATCGAGCCCCAGCTTCTTGGCGGCAAAACCGTCTCGAACCGTGCCCAGCTCCTTGGCGTCGGAACCCGATACCAGCGAAGAGTCACGGTTCTTCAGCGCAATGCCGCAATACTTGACGATGGCCTGAACGGCTGCCTCGTTCACGTTGCCGGTGTACTTGGCCACATCGGCCGAATAGTCGCTCATGGTGTCTCCAGAAGTTGCGCAAGAGGTACTGCCGCGCTGGCCGCAAACCAGAACCGGCGCTGGCGACTGTACATGCCCGCGCCGGCGCTGCAAGCCCGGCGGGGTCAATGGATCGCGGATGCCTACACTGGCCTGCCCCGTTGTCCGATCCGCACGGACTGCGGGGCCTCCAGATGAAATCCGCCGAGCAGCGCGGCCCGGCCTCGCCGGCGCCCCAGGCTTGAAACAGGAGTTCGCATGCAATACCGCCCACTCGGAAATTCCGGCCTGATGGCCGCCCCGCTGGCCTTCGGCGGCAACGTGTTCGGCTGGACGGCCTCGGAGGCCACGTCGTTCGCGCTGCTCGATGCCTTCGTCGACGCCGGCTTCAACCTGGTCGACACCGCCGACGTGTATTCGCGCTGGGTGCCCGGCCACAGCGGCGGCGAGTCGGAGACGATCATCGGCAAGTGGCTCAAGCAGAGTGGCAAGCGCAACCGCATCGTGCTGGCCACCAAGGTCGGCAAGGAGATGGGGCCGGGGCAGGTCGGGCTGTCCGGCGCCTGCATCCGCAGCGCGGTCGAGGCCTCGCTGCGGCGCCTGCAAACCGATTGCATCGACCTCTATCAGTCGCACGACGACGACAGCGGCACGCCGCTGGAAGAAACGCTGGCCGCGTACGCCGGGTTGATCCGCGCCGGCAAGGTGCGCGCCATCGGCGCCTCCAGCTACAGCGCGGCGCGGCTGCAAGAGGCGCTGGCCACCAGCGGCCGCCTGGGCCTGCCGCGCTACGAGTGCCTGCAGCCGATGTACAACCTGTGCGACCGCGCGCCCTACGAGGCCGAGCTGGAGCCGCTGTGCCGGCGTGAAGGGTTGGGCGTGATCAACTTCTGGGGCCTGGCCCGGGGTTTTCTCACCGGCAAGTACCGCTCCGAGGCCGACCTGTCCAAGAGCCCGCGCGGCGCCGGCATCACGGACTACCTGAACCCGCGCGGGTTTCGCATCCTGGCAGCACTTGATGCGGTGGCCGAAGAGAACCACGCCACGCCGGCCCAGGTGGCGCTGGCCTGGCAGATGGCGCGGCCCGGCCTCACGGCGCCGATTGCCAGCGCCACATCGGTGCGGCAATTCGAGGAGCTGACCGGTGCGGCGGCGTTGACGCTGAGCCTTGACGCGATGCGGCGCTTGAATGACGCCAGCCGGCCCGATTCATGACCCCCCCGCGCACTGTGCTGCACCGCACAGAAGTGCCGGTGCGACCGGGGGCCTAATCACACCTTTGTTTTGCCTGCCATGCCATGCCGATCCAATACGACATCACCCACACCACGCTGTACCGCTACAACTCGCCGGTGACCTTCGGCGAGCACCGGGTGATGTTCCGCCCGCGCGACAGCCACGACCAGCGTGTGCTGGCGACCGACCTGAAAGTGAGCCCGGAAGCGACGGTGCGCATGATCCAGGACCCGCACTCCAACTCGGTCGCGCTGGTCACGCCGCTGGGGCCGGCCACTGAGCTGAACATCGTCTGCTCGTTCACGATCGAGCATGCGCAAACGCAGAACCTGGAGCTGCCGCTGTCGCCCAGCGCGCTGATCTACCCGTTTGCCTATTCGGTCGAAGAGCGCTTCGACCTCGAACACTACATGCGCCCGCACCATGACGACCCCGAAGGTGTGCTCACACACTGGGCGCGCCAGTTCATCCGCACCGACGGGCCCACCGGCACGCGCGATGTGCTGGTGAACATGAACCAGTTCATCCGCGACCATTTCGGCTACGCCGCGCGCGAAGAAGAAGGCACGCAGACGCCGCTGCAGACCATCCGCCTGGGCACCGGCTCGTGCCGCGATTTCGCGCTGCTGATGATGGAGGCCGCGCGCCGCCTGGGCATGGCCACGCGCTTCGTCTCGGGCTACCTGTACGACCCGGCGCTGGACGCCGGCGCCGACGGCGCCAGCGGCACCGTCGGCGCCGGCGCCACCCATGCGTGGCTGCAGGCCTACCTGCCCGGTGCCGGCTGGGTGCCGTTCGACCCCACCAACAACCTGCTCGGCGGCACCCAGCTCATCCGCGTCGGCGTGGCGCGCCACCCGAGCCAGGCGTCGCCCATTTCAGGCAGCTGGTTCGGTGCGGCCAATGCCTACCTGGGCATGACGGCCACGGTCCAGGTGCGGCGGGTGCTGCCCGGCGGCTGATCGGCGGCTGATCGGCGGCCGATCGGCAGTTGACCGGCGCAACCCGTCACACGATTCGCGCGCCGGCAGGGCGGCCCGCGGCTCAACGCGCGGGCTTGTGGGGCGCTTTGTGGGGCGGCCTGTGTGACGGATCGGGGCGGTGGCGCGGCGATTCGGCGTGCGTCGGGCGCGGGCCACGCTCGGGCGGCAGCGCCTGCGGCCGCTCCACCGGTGGCGCCTGTCGCGCCAGCGTCAGCTTGGCATCGAGTTCGGTTTCCGACAGCCCCTTGAGCGCGCAGAAGTTGGCGCGCGTGAGCGTCGTCGTCTCGAACGCGCGCAACAGCGCCGCCAGCTCGCGCCGCTCGTCGTCGCCCGCGGCACGGGCGCGCCGGGCTTGCTCCTGCGCCAGGCGCTGCGCCTCACGTTCGGTGGCGCGCTGCGCTTCGCGTTCGGCGCTGCGGCGCGCATCGTGCATGCTGCGGCGGCGGTCGAGTTCGGCGACGGCGGCCTCGCGGTGCTCGGTGGCCAGTTCACCCGCCGGCTGGCCGTCGAGGTCGAAGCGGTGCGGCGCGCCGACGATCGCCTTCAGGTAGGCCGTGCTCGTGGTGTGCCGGTGCAAAAAGCTCGACAGCGACTTGCGCGTGAAGCTGCCAGGCGCGCGCTGCTGAATGTCGCCCTGGATCCGCAGTTTCAACGGCCGGGACGCGCCGGCGCTGAAGACGGCGGGAAACAGCTCGGCCAGGCGCGCCGCACACGCGGCCGGCGACAGATCGGCCGGCGCAACGGCAACCGGCTGCACTGCCGCGGGGTCACTGGTCAAAGGCTGAATGACCTGCGCGTGCGCCACATCGCCCTGCGCCGAACCCGCCTCGGACGGCGCGGCTGGCCCCGAACCCCAGACTTCGGCCGCCACCTCGACCACCCGTTCCAGCTTGCGCCACTGGTCGTCTTGCGACAGCGCGTTGCCATGGTGGGTGCTGGAAAAACCGCATTGCGGCGACAGGCACAAATCGTCGAGTGCCACGTGGCGCGCCGCTTCGTCGATGCGGCGTTTCAGGTCGTCCCTGGATTCCAGCTCGCCGAGCTTGGTGGTGACCAGGCCCAGCACGACCTTCTTGCCCTTGGGCAAGGCCTTGAGCGGTTCGAAGCCGCCCGCCCGCGCGCTGTCGAACTCCATGAAGTAGCCGTCGACATTCGTCGAGAACATTGCCTCCACCACCGGGCCGTAGCCACCTTCGGCGACCCACGCGCTCTTGAAATTGCCACGGCAGGTGTGGATCGTCACCCTCATGTCGGCCGGTTTGTCGACCAGCGCGGCGTTGATGGTGTCGGCGTAGATCTTCGGCAGCGCCTCGGGGTCGTCGCCGTTGGCGCGGCAGTTGGCCTGGATCTTCGGGTCGCACAGGTAGGCGAACGTGATGTCGTCGAGCTGCAGGTAGCGGCAGCCGGCGGCAGCCAGGTGGCCGATGGCCACCCGGTAGGCCGCGGCAACGTCGGCCCAGAAGACCGCCAGGTCGGGGTACACCTCGGCCGAGATCGCCGCCCGCCCGCCGCGCAGGTGCAGCATCGACGGCGACGGGATCGTCATCTTCGGTGTGCGCGTGGT
>JANORB010000129.1:0-44398 GCA_031415135.1 Methylibium sp. | reverse complement strand
ATGGGGTTCTCTGCGATGAAGGCACGCGAGCTCGCGTGCCTTCATCGCAGAGAACCCCATCAAGGCCGAAACGCCCGAGCATCCGCGCCTGTTGTTCGTCTTCACTCAAGATGCACAGGCTTTGGCGGGCCTCGCGGCCATCGGGCCGCTCGTGGTGCCGCCCGAGCAGTTCGCCGTGGGCAAGAGTGCGGCGTATCTGCTGTGCGCCAACGGCATCCTGGAAAGCAAGGCCGGGGCGGCGCTCCTGGGCAAGGCCGGCAAGTTCGCCACCAGCAGGAACATGGCCACCACGCTCAAGCTGATGGCGCTGCTTGCACCGGGCGCGTGAATTTGCGCGTGGCCTTGTTGCGGTGGTGGGTGAGTGCTGCGGCGACGCACAAGGCAACGGCGTCGGCAGGCACGGGGTCGGACTCGTGAAACACGATGGCGCGATGGCCTTCGAAGGTGAACTCGCGCGGAAACAGCGACCTGAATGTTTCGACCAGGTTCGTCCGGCAGTGAAAGTACATGGCGTAGTGCGACGGCGTTGCCTTGTTCCAGCCGATTCGAATCGTGCTTCCGCTCTGGCTCAGCGCGGTGACGTAGGCGGGCTCGCCCCACTTCAGCGTTTCTTCGAGTTCGCCGACGCCTTCGGTGGACGCGGCGGTTCGGAAGATCAGCTCGCGCAAGGCCAGCAGTTTGCGGCGGATTTTCGGCGGGCAGGCATCAAACGCTTGCGCGACCGCGGGGTTCTCGAATGCTCTCATCGGTGATCCTGGGTGATGGGCGGGCCGCCGTGGGCCAGGGTGTCGGAGACCCGCGCACGCAGGAGCCGGACCGGTTCGGCTTCGAACCATGGATTGCGCTTGAGCCACCGGTTGTTGCGCGGGCTCGGATGAGGCAGCGCCACCGTTTGGGGCCAGCCACGTCGCCAATCCCGAACCACTGTGCGAGGGAAGTCATGCGGAGTGAATCTGCCGCCCGCACTGCTAGCATCGCCGCCATGCTGGCCAGGCTGCAACAGTTCACCACGCTCACGCTCGTCGCGGCGGCCGCAGCATGGGCAATCTACTTTGTCCGAAGTGGCCGAGCGACCTGGGCGTGGGCGGGCGTGCTGATCATCCTGCTGGGATACGCGGTGTTTCTCTCGTTCGAGCTGGCGCTGCTCGCGCTGGTTCAGCGCCGCGACCCCGCGCCGCGCGCCACCCCGCGCCAGTTGCTGAGCGCGTTGTGGGGCGAGGTGCTCACGGCGCCGCAGGTCTTTTTCTGGCGCCAACCGTTTCGCAGCCGGGCCGAACCGGACTTCGTTCCCAAGCCGCCGGGGCCGGCGCGCGGGATCGTTTTTGTGCACGGATTCTTCTGCAACCGAGCCCTGTGGAACCCGTGGATGGCCAGGCTGAGGGCGGCACAGGTGCCCTTTGTGGCCGTCAACCTCGAGCCGATTTTCGGCTCGATCGACAACTACGTCGGCATCATCGAGCAGGCCGTGCAACGGCTGCAGGCCGCGACCGGCCAGCCCCCGGTGCTGGTCGCCCACAGCATGGGCGGGCTGGCGGTTCGAGCCTGGCTTGCGGAGGCGGCCAACGATCATCGTGTGCACCGGGTGGTCACCATCGGCACGCCGCATCACGGCGCCTGGCTGGCCCGCTTCGGCCACACCGCCAACGGCCGGCAGATGCGCATCAACAGCCCGTGGCTGCGCGACCTGTCAAGGCGCGAGCCGGCGCTGCGTTTTGCCAAGTTCACCTGCTTCTACGGCCATTGCGACAACATCGTGTTCCCGGCCAGCAGCGCCAGGCTGCCGGGCGCCAGCAACCTGCATGTGGCGGGAATCGCGCACGTGCACATGGCCTATCAGCAAGTGGTGTTCGACGAGGTGCTCGCCTGGACCACCACCCCGGCGCGGGCGGCCTGCTGATCGGCGTGATAACTGGAGCGGACCATCGCGCCAACCGCGGCATGGGTGAACCCCATCTTGGCCGCTTCGGCCTCGAACATCCTGAACGTGTCCGGATGCACGTAGCGCCGCACCGGCAGGTGGTGGCCGCTGGGGGCGAGGTACTGGCCGATGGTGAGCATGTCGATGTGGTGCGCGCGCATGTCGCGCATCACTTGCAGGATTTCCTCGTCGGTTTCGCCCAGGCCCACCATCACGCCGCTCTTGGTGGGCACCTGCGGCGCGAACTCCTTGAAGCGCTTGAGCAGGTTGAGTGAAAACGCATAGTCGGACCCCGGGCGCGCCTCCTTGTACAGGCGCGCCGTGGTCTCCAGGTTGTGGTTCATCACGTCGGGCGGCGCGGCCTTCAGGATGTCGAGCGCGCGGTCCATGCGGCCGCGAAAATCGGGCGTGAGGATCTCGATCTTCGTGCCGGGCGACAGTTCCCGGGTGCGCTGTATGCACGCCACAAAGTGCCCCGCGCCACCGTCGCGCAAATCGTCGCGGTCGACGCTGGTGATGACCACGTAGTTCAGCTTGAGCGCCGCGATGGTCCGGGCCAGGTTCTCGGGTTCGTCGGCATCCAGTGCGTCGGGGCGGCCATGGCCGACATCGCAGAACGGGCAGCGCCGCGTGCACTTGTCGCCCATGATCATGAAGGTGGCCGTGCCCTTGCCGAAGCATTCACCGATGTTCGGGCACGACGCTTCTTCGCACACCGTGTGCAGTTTGTGTTCGCGCAGGATTTGCTTGATCTCGTAGAAGCGTGTCGTCGGCGAGCCGGCCCTGACCCGAATCCAGTCCGGCTTTTTGAGCGCTTCGGCGGCGACGATCTTGATCGGAATGCGGGAGGTCTTGGCCTGCGCCTTTTGTTTGGCGGAGGCGTCGTAGCCGGCCGCGCCCGGCTCTTTGGTGGGGGCAAGCTTGTCGGTGGACATCAAGGGGTTTCCGTAGACGGGCAGGGCGGGGTTTCAGAGGTTCAGCGGCTCAGGTGCGATGCCAGCCGTTCACCCAAGCGGCCTGCGACCGCAGAGAGCGGCGCACTCACGCCCAGTGTAGCCAGGTCGATGGTTCGCAGGCCTGGGTAGCCGCACGGGTTGATGCGGTCGAACGGCGTCAGGTCCATCGCCACATTCAGCGCCACGCCGTGGTAGCTGCGGTGCCGGCTCAGCTTGATGCCGAGTGCGGCGATCTTGCCCAGCCCGTCGAACGGGTCCAGGCGCGGGCCGGTCAGCGCGGCGTGGCCGAACGGGTCGGCCAGGCGCACATAAATGCCGGGCGCGCCCGCCACGCGGTGGCCGGTGACGCCAAAGTCCTCCAGGGTCTTGATGACGCAGTGTTCAAGGCGATAGACGTATTCCTTCACGTAGATTGCCAGGCGATTCAAGTCGATCAGCGGGTAAGCGACCACCTGCCCGGGGCCGTGGTACGTCACCTGCCCGCCGCGATTGGTCGCAATCACCGGGATCCGCTGCGCATCGAGCACATGTTCGGCCTTGCCAGCCAGGCCCTGGGTGAACACGGGCGGATGCTCGCACAACCAGATTTCATCCGGCGTTGTTTCGGTTCGTGCTTCGGTGAAGCCGCGCATCGCCTCGATCGTGGCCGCGCAGTCCACCGCCCCGAGCCAGCGAACCGCGGGCGGAATCACCGGGCCGGCACCGCGCGGCTCACAACACCACCTTCACCATCGGGTGGGTCGACAGGGTTCGGTACAACTCGTCGAGCTGCGCGCGGCTGGTGGCGGTCACGGTGATCGTCACGCCCAGGTACTTGCCGCCGCTGCTGACGCGCGTTTCGATCCGGGCATCGTCCAAGGCGGGGTCGAAGTTCCTGGCCACCGCGACCACCGCTGGCGCAAAGCCTTCAACGTTGGCGCCCATCACCTTGATCGGGAACAGCGACGGGTATTCGATGAGTGAATGTTCTGGCGGAATGTCGGTCATGGCGGTGATGTCGATTTCAACGCCCGAGAACTCAAACCGACTGGACCAGCTTGGCCTGCTGGTAGGCCTCGTGCAGCCGCCCATAGACCGGGCCGGGCTTGCCGCGCAGCGCGCCGTGGCCCACGGGCTGGCCGTCCAGCGTGGTCACGCTGAGCAGGTCTTTGGTGGCCGAGCTGAGCATCACCTCATCGGCCGAGAACACCTCGGCTTCGGCGATCGGGCGCAGATTGAACGCGATGCCCGTCTCTTCGCACAACTCGCGCAACAGGTCGTAGCGAATACCTTCCAGCACATGCTCGCTCTTGGGCGGGCCCAGCAGCGCGCCTTCGTGGGCGATCCACACATTGCTCGCCGACGCCTCGGTCAGGAAGCCGTCACGGAACATCACCGTTTCGGTGGCGTCGTGGTCGGCCGACATCTGGCGCGCCAGCACCGCGCCGAGCAGCGACGTGCTCTTGATGTCGGCGCGCTCCCAGCGAAAGTCGCGCGCCGTCACGCAGGCCACCCCATGGTGGCGCTGCTCAGGCGTGGGCGGCTT
This sequence comes from Methylibium sp., assembly GCA_031415135.1. Taxonomy (GTDB): domain Bacteria; phylum Pseudomonadota; class Gammaproteobacteria; order Burkholderiales; family Burkholderiaceae_C; genus LGRD01. The sequence goes on along the minus strand of JANORB010000129.1, from coordinate 39,999 downwards.
CAACACGCTGGCCATCATGAACACGGTGGGCGTGATGCCGGCGGGCATCACGTGGTCGCGCAGCGCCACGCCGCGCGTCACCTGGATGTACACCAACAGGTCGTCGGCGCCGCTTTGCTCGGCCAGCGCCGCCACCAGCTTGCGGCAGCGCTCCAGCCATTCGGCGCCGGCGTGCGGATTGGCAATCCGCACCTTGGCCAGGCTGCGGCCCAGGCGCGCCATGTGCTCGTCGAAGCGAAACAGCCGGCGGCCGAACACCGGCACGACTTCGTACACACCGTCGCCGAAGATGAAGCCGCGGTCGAGCACCGACACTTTCGCGTCACGCAGCGAGCCGTAGTCGCCGTTCAGGTAGCACAGGCTGTCGGGTATCGAGGGCATGTCGTCTCCAGGGCGCGGTCAGGCGCGGAGATTAAACCCAAGTTGCCTCCGGCGTGAAGCGCCAGCGCAACGCGCGTTCATTTGATCCACAGGCGCAACGAATCCCAGGCGCGCCCGAACAGGCCGGCCTGCTCGACCGGTTCGAGCACCACCAGCGGCAACTCCAGCACGGCCAGGCCGCTGGCGGTGCTGACCTTGACCGAGCCCACGCGCTGCCCCTTGGCCAGCGGCGCCACCAGCGGGTCGGTGCGTTCGATCTTGGTTTGCAGCTTGCCGCCTTCGCCCTTGGGCACCGTGACGAACACACCGCCGGCCGCGCCGAGCTTGGCCTGGGCCGACGTGCCTTTCCAGACCTGCGGCGACACCATGGGCTGGCCGTCGTCGAACAGGCGCACCGTGTCGAACGCCTGGTAGCCCCAGTTCAACAGCTTCTGGCTCTCGTTCGCGCGCGCGTCCATCGACGTGGTGTTCAGCACCACGCTGAGCAGGCGCCGCTTGCCGCTGGCGGCGCCGGCCGGGCCCAGGTTCGGAAACTCGCGCACCGCGCTGGCAATCAGGCAATAACCGGCCGCTTCGGTGAAGCCGGTCTTCATGCCGTCGACGGTCGGGTCGCGCCGCAGCAGCAGGTTGCGGTTGGGCTGCGAGATCTTGTTGTACGTGTAGTCCTTGATCGAGTAGTAGGTGTAGAAATCGGGGAAGTCGCGAATGATGTGGCCGGCGATCGTGGCCAGGTCGCGCGCCGTGCTCTTGTGGCCGGCTTCGGTCAGGCCGGTGACGTTCTTGAAACTGCTGTTCTTCAGCCCGAACGCCTGGGCCTGGCGGTTCATCATCGCGACAAACTGGTCCAGGCTGCCGGCCACGCCTTCGGCCAGCGCCACCGACGCGTCGTTGCCGCTCTGCACGATCATGCCGCGCAACAACTCGTCGACCCTGGGTGTCATGGTGGTGTCGATGAACATCAGCGAGCCACCGCCCTTGCGTTCTTCCCAGGCGCGCAGCGACACCGGCAGCGTTTGCTCCAAAGCCAGCTTCTTGTCGCGAATCGCGCTGAACACCACATACGCCGTCATCAGCTTGGTCAGCGACGCCGGGTCGGCCGGGCTGTCGGCCGCGCGTTCGGCCAGCACCTGGTTGCTGGTCAGGTCGAGCACCAGAAAGCTCTTCGCATTGACTTCCGGTGGCTGCGGCGCCTGCGCGCGGGCGCCCCCGGTCGAGAGCGCAAGAACGAACAGAAAGGCAGGCAGGAATTTCATCGAATGACCAGTGAATGATGTTGTGGCGGCGCGGCCCCGGCCGGGCAGCCCGTTGAATTGGTCGAAGCTCAAAGAGCGCCGGGCTGCCGCATCTGCGTCACGACCACGCTCTTCAGCAAGGCCAGTTGGCCATGGAAAAAGTGCCCGACACCCGGGAACACGATGATCGGCAGCGCCTGGGGCCGGGCCCAGTCCAGGGTGGCCGACAGCGGCACCACGTCGTCGGCCTCGCCGTGAATCACGAGCGTGTCCGCCGGCACCGGCGGCATGGGCTGCTTCTGGGTCGACGGACCGACCAGCACCATGCGCAGGGGTTTTGCAGCGGGCGGCAGGCGCGCGGCGGCCTGCGAGGCCACATAAGCGCCGAACGAAAAGCCGGCCAGCACAAAAGGCTTGGACAGGTCTGAATCCGCGGCGCGGAAGGCCTGGATCACGGCCAGCGCGTCGTCCACCTCGCCCACCCCGTCGTCCCAGGCGCCGGCGGAGGCGCCGACCCCGCGGAAGTTGAAGCGCACGCTGCGCCAGCCCAGTTGCACGAAGGCGCGCGCCAGCGTCTGCACCACCTTGTTGTCCATCGTTCCACCGTGCACCGGGTGCGGGTGGCACACCACCGCCACGCCCAAGGCGGCACCGGCGGGTGAATCAACGGCGCATTCGATCGGGCCGGCGGCGCCCGCCACGGTCTGGCGCAAGGTTTTCGAGTTCATCCGCTCGGCTCACCGCCCCACGCCGGGCGGCAGCAACAGGCGCTCGACCGGCTGGCCGTTCTTCAGATGCGAATCGACGATTTCATCGATGTCGTGCTGGTCCACATAGGTGTACCAGACCGCGTCCGGATAGACCACGGCCACCGGCCCACCCGCGCAGCGGTCCAGGCAGCCGGACTTGTTGACCCGCACACCGCCCGGGCCATTCAGTTTTTCAGCCTTCACGCGCGACTTGCAGCGCTCGAACCCGGCCTGGGCGTTGTGGTTCGCGCACGCGTCTTCGCCGTTTTCGCGCTGGTTGAGGCAAAAGAAGATGTGGCGTTCGTAATAGCTCATGGGCCGGATTTTACCGGCCAGGCCCTTGGCGACCGCTTGCAATGGGAATCGTCCTACACCCCGCGGGCCTGTGCGCCGATCCCTGCGTGAAGGCAACGCGCTTGCAATGAAGGCGTGCCCGCGGCCACGCGGCGACCCCACCCCGACATTCATCAAGGAGCCGGCATGACCGACGAAACGAACACCACCCCCGACGACCCGCAGGCGCGCAGCCACCTGTGGGATTTGATCAAGGACATGCGCTTTGCAATGTTCACCACCCGCCACAGCAACGGCCACCTGCACGCCAGGCCGATGACGACCCAGAACTCCAGGCTCGACGAGGACACCAGCCTGTGGTTTTTCATGGCGCGCAGCAGCGAGCCGGTGGCCGACCTGCTGGCCGACCCGGTCGTCAACGTCGTCTACGCCGATCCGGGCGCAGACACTTACGTGTCGATTTCGGGCACGGCAGCCGTGGTCGACGATCTGGCCAAGCAGCAGCAGCTGTGGTCAAAGATGGCCGAAGCCTGGTTCCCCGCCGGCGCGGCCGACCCGACGCTCGCGCTGGTGCAGGTCAAGATCATTCATGCCAACTACTGGGACGTCGACGACAGCAAGCTCGTGCAGTTGTTCAAGATGGCCAAAGCCGTCGTCACCGGCCAGCGGCCCGAACTGGGCCAGCATGCCGAAGTCCGCATGCGGTCGAGCGTGTGATGCCGCGGCACGAGGCAGGCGCGCAGGGCGGGAACGAATCGCCGAGCCGCCCTCGGCCCGTTCCGCCCACGCCGGACCCCGCCCCGAAACCGGTTCGTGACCCGCGTTGGCCCGAGCACCCGGCACCGGTGAAGGAGCCGCCGGTCGACGGCGCGCCGATGTCGACGTCGCTCGGGGCGTGGCATGCCGGGCAACCGGCCTCTCAGCCCATCAACCCGGCGCGGCCAGACCTTGCCCGCCAGGCTCTGGCGCAACGCCTTCCCGGTCTTGCCCCGCAGCGACAGTGCCGCCGAAAAGTCGACCTGGCCAGCCGCCGTCTGCGCAGCTAACTTCACCTCGGACAGCCTGCCCGCGCCGTTGCGCAACTCCCCGCAAGCGACCTCTGCGGTGAACGAAACGTCTTTCATCAGCGCATGGCTGCCACCCGGCAGGCGCAGACCCCGCATGTCCACGCGGCAGTCAACCGCTTCGATGGGGTGCGCCATTCGTTTGTCCGCGTAGACGAGCGTGGCGTCGGACAGGGACACGCTGGGCCAGTCCAGCGCGGGCAAGGCGGCTGGGGCCGCCTGCGATTGCGTGGCTGAGTGCCAACGATGTGATCCGAACTTCCCCCACCAGCAGCGGCACGATCTGGATGCCGAGCTTGGCCTGCTTCGCGGACGCGACATCGTTGCCGCGGTTGCGAACCTGCACGTCGGCCAGCGTGATGAGGAGACCTGGGGAGAAGGTGATGCCCATAGTGCCGGCGACTTTGATCTGCATCCGCCACGCCTGCGACACGGCCGCTTCCACGCGAACCTTGTAGGCGTTGGCGTCCAAGAGGAAAAGCATGCTGGCCGTGAGCAGGGCGGCCAAAGCCAACTGCCCGATTGCGATGAAGAGAATGATTCGGGACGTTCTTGACCTTGGGTTGTGGCGTGACGACACACGCTGGTGCGTGCCCACTGTGTGGGCACGCGCCGTTGGTTGAAAGCACGGGACCGACTCGGTTCTGCCAAAAGGTGAACTGCTGAACAGGCGAGTCAGGAAAAATTCACTGCCGATCACCTTGCGGCCGACGACACCAGCGGAGGTGATGACAGCCGCCACCGTTTCCCGTCGTGGCGATACCGAAAGAAATCAGTCTAAATGTCAATTTATATGTCTGCCAATATCGCATCAGTAAGCGCTATGATATTGTCATCCTGACCACTGGAGTGTTCGATGTCGATCTTGGCACCCAAACTGCGTCTCGTCAGGCCTGCGCCAGATCCGCTCGGTCTGTACGTGCGCGCCGGCAGCATCGGAAGGGAAGACCTGCGGAACTTCATCATGTCGAACGGCGCAACATTCTCTGGCGTGGTGTTCGAGGCGAAGCGGGTTTCAACGCAGAAGGAACTGCTGTCATTGGTGCTTGAGAAAGGGATGGGGCTAGCGCCCACCCACCTCATCAGCGGGCCAGACGACCCGTGGCTCGACATCGATCTGTCGATCACGCGGTCGTCAAGAGCGTCACTCGACCAGCACGGCGCGAGCGGCGTACAGATGCCGTACTCGCTCGCGATGGGGTACGAGGCGTTTCGAACACTGCCCAAGCGGCGGGCTGTCGTCGAGAAGCTCCGCCGTGTGCAAAGCAATGGCCTGTGGTTGAAGATCGACGGCTGCGGCTGCGACAGCTCACCAACCGCGATCACCCGTTACTGCGATGCGGCGACCGGGCGTGCTCGGTCAGCACTGGGTTGTCGCGACTCAAAGCGCTGCCGCCGCGGGGTGGACGACATGCTGCGGTCACCCGCGCGGCACTTCCTCTGCCAGCGCACGCACCAGATCGCAGGGCTCAGCCGAATTCCCGCGTCGCTGCGGCCGTCGCAGTTCCTGGAGGAACTGGTTCGCCCGGCCAGCGACACGGCGGTCAAGGTTTCCGCTTTGGAGTTGCCTGCCGAACTGACCAAGAAGCTCCAGAAGCAAACCAAGCGGATCAACGCGCTACGCACAACACTCGGGCCGTACGCGCGTGAACGTCGGGAGGCGTCGTTCGCGATGCACCCGATCACCCGCATCGCGCGCGGAAACGGCTGTTAGGCGGCGCGCCCGAAGTCAATCAACCCCTGAGGCACATCATGAGCAGCAATCCAATCGCACGTCGTCTGGAGTCGATCCAGACGAAGGGAGCGATGCGCTCCGCGGACGTAGCCAATGTCCTGAACGTCCGGCCGGAGACCGTCTCCCGATGGAACAACGGCAAGTCACTTCCACACGCGAGCACCGAGCGTCAGCTACTCGAGCTGGAGTTCATCGTCGACAAGTTGGCCGATCTCTACGAGCCGCACGATGCGCGGCTGTGGCTGTTTTCGCGTCAGCGCCTGCTGCAAGATCGCACGCCTGCCGACCTGATTCAGCAAGGACAAGTCGATGAGGTGCTGACCGCTGTCAATCAATTGCTCGACGGCGTGCATCTTTGATCGGAGCGCCCGCCAGTGATCCACGATCCCGACCTTCTCGATCGACTGGATGCGCTGCCCAAGGAGACCTTTGACGGCCAGGTCTATCGCACAACCCGGTTGAGCCTCGACCCATTGGCGGGGTCATACAACGGCGGGCGGTGGATGGCCTCCGACGTGGCTGCCATCCTGTACACGAGCTTGGAGCGTGAAGGCGCGCTGGCGGAGATCGCGTTTCACTGGTCGCAGCTCCATCCGCGGCCAACCAAGCCGGTGCTCGTGCATTGCCTGCGCGTCGTCGCGCATCGGACGCTGCGTTTGATTCGTGCCGACATCTCCGCGCTCGGCGTTCCGGATTCCGAGTACCAAGGCGTCAATCTGGCGCGCACCCAGGCGATCGGAGCGGCGATCGAGTTCCTGGGCTGCGATGGATTGATCGCACCGTCGGCGCGTTGGGACTGCGAAAACCTCATGCTGTTCCCGGAGCGCATGGGCACCGACGCAAGCCTCGAACTCGTGAGCAACGAGACGGTCGATTGGCTCGCCTGGGGAACCGCGCAGGGCCTGACAGGAAGTGACTGACGGCACGCGTCTGGCGCGGCCGATACGCGGGTCACAGCAAGAGCCGCTCCGGGTTTGCCCCCAATTTTGTTCGGAGATGCCGAACAGTCAGGTCGTTCACTGGGCTCTACCGACCGAGGGCTGCACTGCCTAGACTTCTTCACAGCCCCCGCGCCATTGTTTGCCGGACCAGCCCCTCTTCGAAGGAGACCTTTGATGCCCCACACCGCCTACAAGACCCAGTTCGGATCACTGGACCGCTTTGAAAAAGGCGGAGTGCAGATGATCGACGACAACGTCAAGAACTACGCGTTCTCGAACTGCTTCGAGATCGCGAGCAAGGCCAGGCCTTACGAGAAGGTGGTGTTCGGCCAGAACCAGATCTATGTGCTGGAGACGATCCGCGCCGAGGGCACGTCGCCCTGGTACACGTGTGCGCACGACGAGTTCACGCTGAGCATGGATGGCGAGGTGGAGATTCACCTGGTGAAGCTTGACGACGAGCAACTGATCCCGGACACCGAGCACAACGGCGCGGTGCTGGTGAAGGGTGAACCGCGTGGCAGACGAATGGGCTGGATGAAAATCCAACGCGGCCACCAGGCCATGCTGCCGAAGAACACGGCCTACCAGTTTCGCGCGGCCAGGCCGGCGGTGCTGGTGCAGCAGACGTGCAAGGGGGATTTGTCGATCGAGCGCTGGGCAGAGATATGTCAAACGGCATAAAGCTTCATGCCGTCGGCCAGACCGCCTGAACGTTCGACCGCCACCGCACAAGGAGACTCCTCATGAACGCCCCCGCAGACATCGTCACCGTCCTCGCCAGCGCTCCTGATCCGACGCACGGCTACAAGAGTTTCACGCTCGGGGCGTTCAGCTTCCGGCGCGACGAGTACTTCGCCCACATCAACTGGAAGACCCGCGACGGCCGGCCGCTGTCGCACTCGATGGACATCAGCAACTTCCTGCGCGCGCTGATGCGCGACGTGGCCTGGGGCTTTTTCTACGGCGGCGTCAACTTCGACCACGTCATCGGCACGACCAACAAGTACAGCACCGTCGACCTGTACGCCGGCAGCTTCAACGGCACGATGAAGGCGGCGGGGGTGGACCGGCTGGAGAATTTTCCCACCGCGCAAATTGCCGCCACGTTTCAGCAGATGCTGGACGACTGGACCAACGAAGGTTTCGACCCGTTCGCAGCACCCCAGGAAACCGGCTCGCCCTATGGCCGCAAGCACGGCAACAACACCGCCAGGATCACCCGCGCGCGCGAGCTGGCCACGCGCTGCGTCGGCCTCAAGGGTGACCTGAATTTGCGTACCGACGAACGCGGCGCGCCGGTCAACCGCGCCTTTGCCGATGTGCCGCAGGACATGCCCGAACTGCACCCCGAGCCCGGCTTCGAGAACGAGGTGCATGCCTTCAACCTGTTTGCGTTCTTGTCGCGCAGCCAGGTGACGTGGAACCCGAGCTTCACGTCGGTGGTGAAGTACAGCTTCATGTGCCCGACGACCGAAGAGCACATCCTGCCCATCATCCATGCCAACGACCGGGTGGAATGGTTCTTCCAGATGACCGACGAGATCCACTGGGATTGCGCCGACAAGACAACCGGCAAGCCGCTGGCGCGCGTGATCATGAAGGCCGGCGACATGGCCGCCATGCCGGCCTACTGCCGCCACCAGGGCTACAGCCCGAAGCGCTCGATGCTGCTGGTGTGGGAGAACGGCTCGCCGACCCTGGTGTATGAGATCCAGAAGGGCGAAAGCCCCGAAGTTCCGGTGCAGTTCTAGCGTCCTGCTCCCTCTCCCTCGCAGGGAGAGGGCAGGGGTGAGGGTCGGCGCATGCCACCCGAGCCGCCCCTCACCCCAACCCTCTCCCCGGCGGGGAGAGGGAGTCGGAGTTGCGACATGAATGTTTCGGATGTCCAGCATGCGGCCGGTCTGAAGACGCCGATCCGCCACCAGTTGTTCATCAACGGCCGGTTCGTCGATGCCGAATCGGGCGAAACCCAGGCCACGCTGAACCCGCACGACAACTCGGTGATTGCCCATGTGGCGATGGCCGGCAAGGCCGACATCGACAAGGCGGTGGCCGCGGCAAGCACCGCCTTCCCCGCCTGGGCGCGTTTGGCGGCGGCTGACCGCGGGCGCATCCTGCTCAAGCTGGCCGACCTGATCGAAGCCAACACCGAAGAACTGGCGCGGCTCGAATCGCTGGACACAGGCCACCCATTGCGCGACTCGCGAAATCTGGACGTGCCGCGCACCGCCGCCTGCTTTCGCTACTTCGGCGGCATGGCCGACAAGCTGCAGGGCGACGTGGTGCCGGTGGAAAGCGGCTTCCTCAATTACCTGTTGCGCGAGCCGCTGGGCGTGGTGGGCCAGGTCGTGCCATGGAACTTTCCGCTGATGTTCACCAGCTGGAAGATGGCGCCCGCGCTGGCCGCCGGCAACTGCGTGGTGCTGAAGCCGGCCGAGATCACGCCGCTGTCGTCGCTGAAGATCGCCGAGCTGATGGCCGAGGCGGGTTTGCCGGCCGGCGTGGTCAACATCGTGCCGGGGCTGGGCTCGGTGGCGGGGCAGTACATGGCCGAGCACGACGGCATCAACAAGATCGCGTTCACCGGCAGCACCGCCACCGGCCGGCGCATCGTGCAGGCCAGCGCGGGCAACCTGAAGAAGGTGCAGCTCGAACTCGGTGGCAAGGGTGCGAACATCGTGTTCGACGATGCGAACCTGGTGGCCGCCGTCAACGGCAGCGCGTGGGCGATTTTTCACAACCAGGGGCAGGCCTGCATCGCCGGCTCGCGCTTGATGTTGCACGCCGCAATTGCCGATGAGTTCCTGGAGAAGTTCGTCACGTTGGCCAAGTCCATCCGGCTCGGCAACCCGATGGACCCGTCCACCGAGATGGGCCCGCTGACCAGCGCGTTGCACCGCGACCGTGTGCTCGGCTACGTGGGCGTGGCGCGCGAGCAGGGCGGCGAGGTGATCGCCGGCGGCAAGGCGCCATCGAATCCCGAGCTGGCCAAGGGCTGTTATGTCGAACCCACCATCGTGAAGGCCCGCAGCCACACAGACCGCGTCGCGCAGGAAGAAGTGTTCGGCCCGTTCGTCACCGTGCTGACCTTCAAGGACGACGCCGAGGCGATGCAAATCGCCAACAGCACCGACTACGGCCTGGGCAGCGGCCTGTGGACGCGCGACCTGCAGCGCGCGCACAGGTGCGCGCGGGACATGTCGGCCGGCATGGTGTGGATCAACAGCTACAAGCGCGTCAACCCCGGCTCGCCGTTCGGCGGCGTGGGGCTGAGCGGTTATGGGCGCGAGATGGGCTTCGAGGCGATGCGCGAATACACGCAGGTCAAGAGCGTATGGGTCAACGTCGACGCGCAGATTCCGCCGTGGTACCCACGCGCTTGAGGTCTTCACGGCGGCCCCGGATGCACAGCTTCACCTACACCGCCCAGCCGGCACGTGTCGTTTTTGGCGCCGGGTCGTTGCGCCACCTGGCGCGCGAGATCGAACGGCTCGGCGCCCGGCGCGCGCTGATCCTGTCGACGCCCGGGCAGGCCGATTCCGCGTGGCGCGTGGCCGAGATGCTGGGTGAGCGTGCGGCCGGCATCTTTGCGAAAGCGGTGATGCACGTGCCGATCGAGTCGGCCCTCGAAGCGCGTGCCGAAGCGCAGCGGCTGGGCGCGGATTGCGCGGTCGCCATCGGCGGCGGCTCGACCATCGGCCTGGGCAAGGCCATCGCCTTGGACAGCGGGCTGCCGATCCTGGCCATTCCCACCACCTGCGCCGGCAGCGAGATGACGCCGATCTACGGCATCACCGAAGCCGGTGTCAAAAGGACAGGGCGCGACCCGCGCGTGCTGCCGCGCACGGTGATCTATGACCCCGAGCTCACGCTGAGCCTTCCGCTGGGCATGACGGTGACCAGCGCGCTCAACGCCATCGCCCATGCGGCCGAAGGCCTGTACGCACTTGATGGCAACCCGATCACCGCGATGATGGCCGAAGAGGGCATTCGCGCGATCGCTGCCGCGTTGCCCCGGCTAGCGGTCGACCCGCAAGATCTGGACGCCCGCGGCGACGCGCTGTACGGCGCGTGGTTGTGCGGCAGCGTGTTGGGCGCGGTGGCCATGGGCCTGCACCACAAGCTGTGCCACACGCTGGGCGGCAGCTTCAACCTGCCGCATGCCGCAGCGCACACGGTGATCCTGCCGCACGCGCTGGCCTACAACGCGCCGCACGCGCCCGTTGCCATGCAGCGCATCGCGCGCGCGCTCGGCACCGCCAACGCCGCTCAGGGTGTGTTCGAACTGGCACGGCGCCACGGCGCGCCGGTCGCGCTGAAAGACATCGGCATGCCCGCCGACGGCCTGGACCGCGCGGCTGAACTGGCGGTGCAGCACCCCTACCCGAACCCGCGCCCGCTGGAGCGCGCCGCGATCCGCGCGCTGCTGCAGCGCGCGTTCGACGGCAGCCGCCCGGACTGACTTTTTGGTGAGCTTGATTTCAACGAAGGAGACAAACCGTGACCCTGAACCGCAGAACATTCGTGCAAGCTGTGACCGCCGCAGCCACGCTGCCCGCCACGCGCTTGGTGTTGGCCGCCGACACGCTGAAGATCGGCTACGTGTCGCCGCAGACCGGCCCGTTGGCGCCGTTCGGCGAGGCCGACAAATGGGTCATCGACCAGATGAAGGCCGCTTTCAGAGACGGCCTGACGGTCGGCGGCAAGAAGTACGAGGTGCAGATCGTGCTGAAGGACAGCCAGAGCAATCCCAATCGTGCCGGTGAAGTGGCCAACGACCTGGTCCTGAAAGACAAGGTGGCGCTGGTGCTGACCGCCGGCACGCCGGAAACCTCGAACCCGGTGAGCGATGTGTGCGAGCTGAACGAAGTGCCCTGCATCAGCTCGGTCGTGCCGTGGCAGCCCTGGTTCTTCGGCCGCAAGGGCGACCCGGCCAAAGGCTTCAACTTCACTTACCACTTCTTCTGGGGCCTGGAAGACGTGATCGCCAATTTCACCAATGGCTGGAACACGCTGGCCACCAACAAGAAGGTGGGCGGCCTGTTCCCCAACGACGGCGACGGCAACGCCTGGGGCGACAAGGAGCTGGGCTTCCCGAAACCACTCGCGGCAATGGGCTACACGCTGACCGACCCGGGGCGCTTCCAGAACGGCACGCAGGACTTCAGCGCGCAGATCGCCGCGTTCAAGAAGGAGGGCGTCGAGATCGTCACCGGCGTGGTGATCCCGCCCGACGCGAAGACGTTTTTGACGCAGGCCAGGCAGCAGGGCTTCAAGCCCAAGGTCATCACGCTGGGCAAGGCGTTGTTGTTCCCTGGCGCCATCGAAGCGCTGGGCGAGCTGGGCCACGGGCTGACGACCGAAGTGTGGTGGAGCCCATCGCACCCGTTCACCTCGTCGCTGACCAGGCAGAGTGCGAAGGCGCTGGCCGAGGCGTATGAGGCCGGCACCAAGAAGCAGTGGACCCAGCCGATCGGCTTTGCCCACGCGCTGTTCGAAGTGGCGGCCGATGCGCTCAAGCGCAGCAAGAGCCTGAGCCCCAAGGACGTGCGCGATGCGGTGGCGGCGACCGCCATCGACACCGTGGTCGGCCCGGTGAAGTGGGGCGGCCAGGGGCCGTTCAAGAACGTCAGCAAAACACCGCTGGTGCTGGGGCAATGGAACAAGGGCACGAAGCACAAGGTGGAGTTGACAATCGTCAACAACGAGGCTGCGAAGAACATTCCGGCTGCGGGCACGGTCAAGCTGATCTGATGCGACCGGCCCCCTCTCCCGCCAGCGGGAGGGGGGCAAGACATGACCCTGCTCGCCCTTCAATCCGTCAGCAAGTCCTACGGCGCCCTCAAGGTCACCGACGACATCTCGTTGTCGGTGACGCAGGGGCAGACGCTGGGCATCCTGGGCCCCAACGGCGCCGGCAAGACGACGCTGTTCAACCTGATCTCCGGCGACCTGCGCTGCGACCGTGGCACGGTGCGCTACGAGGGCCGCGACATCACCACGCTTGCAGCCCACCAGCGCTGCCGCGCCGGTATCGGCCGCAGCTACCAGGTGCCGCAGCCGTTCGGCAACATGACGGTGTTCGAGAACCTGGTCACCGCAGCCTGTTTCGGCGGCGGGCAGCCTGAGCACGAAGCGTGGGAGACGGCGCACCGGGTGCTCCAGCAGACCGGCCTGCTGCCCCACGCCAACAAGGCGGCCGGCGGCCTGACGCTGTTGAACCGCAAGCGGCTGGAACTGGCGCGCGCCTTGGCCACGCGGCCGAAGCTGCTGCTGCTCGACGAGATCGCCGGCGGCCTGACCGAGCCTGAAGCCAGGCAACTGGTCGATGAACTCCAGCGCATCAAGGCGCAGGGCGTGACGATGATCTGGATCGAGCATGTGGTGCACGCGCTGCTGTCGATTGCCGACCGATTGTTCGTCATCAACTTCGGCCAGAAGCTGGCCGAGGGCGAGCCGCGCGCGGTGATGGACGACCCGGAAGTGCGGCGCGTCTACATGGGCATGGAGGCATGAGACCGTGAGCGCGCTGCTGCAAACCCGTGCCCTCACCGCGTTCTACGGTGACGCGCAGGCGCTGTTCGGCATCGACTTCGAATTGAGCGCCGGCGAGATGGTCGCGATCATCGGCGCCAACGGCGCGGGCAAGAGCACCTTCATGAAGTCGCTCACCGGGCTGCTGAAGGCGGCGCCAGAGCAGATCACATTCGACGGCGAGGCGATCGGCGCGCTGCCGCCGGGTGAGATCGTTCGCCGCGGCATGGCGTTGGTGCCCGAGGGACGGCGCTTGTTCCCCAGCCTCAGCGTCGAAGAGAACCTGATGATGGGCGGCTTCGCGCGGCGGCCGGGGCCGTGGAACCTGCAGCGCCTGTTCAAGCTGTTCCCGATCCTCGAACAAAAGCGCCATTACCCGGCCACATCGTTGTCGGGCGGGCAGCAGCAAATGGTGGCGATCGGCCGCGCGCTGATGAGCAACCCCACGCTGCTGCTGTGCGACGAGTTGAGCCTGGGGCTGGCGCCGATCGTCATCAAGGAAATCTACGCCGCGATGCCGGCGATTTGCACTGAGGGCATGGCGGTCGTGATCGTCGAGCAAGACGTGGTGATGGCTCAGCGCGTGAGCCAGAGAATCTATTGCTTTCAGGAGGGGCGGGTTGTTTTGCAAGGGCGCTCTGACGACCTGACCCGCGAGCAGATCTCGCAGGCGTACTTCGGGGTCTGAGCGTGATCGAAACCCTGCTCCAGGGACTCTTGCTCGGCGGCCTGTACTGCCTGTTCGCGCTCGGCCAGTCGCTGATGTTCGGCGTGATGCGGCTGACCAACACCGCGCAGGGCGACTTCATCATCCTCGGCGCGTTTGCCGCGATCGCGGGCTTGAGCGTGCTGGCGTCGACCGGCGCCGCCGCGGGAGCGTGGACCACGCTGCTGGTCGCGCTGCTGCTGTTGCCGCTGGCGTTTGGGTTCGGCTACGCGCTGCAGCGCCATGTGCTCAACGGCACGCTGGGGCGCGACCCGCTGCCGTCGCTGGTGGTCACGTTCGGCTTGTCGATCGTGATCCAGAACCTGCTGCTCGAACTGTTCTCGGCCGACCCGCGCTCGATCGAAACAGGCGGCTTGAACACCGAGAGCCTGGCGCTGCCCGGCGGGCTGGCCATTGGCGTGTTGCCGCTGCTGATCCTTGGCGCAGCGGTTGCGGCCACCGCTGCGCTGCAGTGGCTGTTCGACCGCACGCAGCTTGGGCGGGCGTTTCGCGCGGTGTCGGACGACAAGGAGATCGCCGAGCTGATGGGGCTCAACTCGAACCAGGTCTACGCGCTGGCCACGGCCATCGCTTTCGTGCTGATCGCCGTGGCCGGCGTGCTGCAGGGCATGCGCACCACGGTGTCGCCCAGCGACGGCCCGCTGCTGCTGTTGTTCGCATTCGAGGCGGTGATCATCGGCGGCATGGGTTCGTTCTGGGGCACGCTGCTGGGCGCGCTGCTGCTCGGTGTGACGCAGCAGATCGGCTTTCGCATCGACCCCGGCTGGGGCATCTGGTTCGGGCACATCGTGTTCCTGATCGTGCTGGTGTTGCGGCCGCAGGGCTTGTTTCCCAAGACCAAAGGCTGACGATGGCCATCGAAGTCATTCGCTCATCGGGCAGCAGCCGTGCGGCGCTGATCGCGGGCATCGTGCTGGTGCTGGTTGCCGCCACGCTGCCGTTCTGGGCCCCCGCGGGCAGTGCCTCGTCGTGGATGCGCGAGTTCGTCGAGATCGCGTGTTACTTCATCTTCGCGATGATGTGGAACCTGCTGGCCGGCTACGGTGGCATGGTCAGCATCGGCCAACAAGCCTTCTTCGGTTTCGGCGGATATGTGATGCTGATGCTGGGCAATTTTGCCGGCGTCAATGCGTTCGTCGCGGTGCCGCTGGGCGCCATCGCGGCGGGCTTGATCGCGGTGCCGGTCTCGTATGTCGCGTTCCGTTTGCAGGGCGGCTACTTTGCCATCGGCACCTGGGTGATTGCTGAGGTGTTCCGGCTGAGCTTTGCCAACGTGTCGGCGGTGGGCGGCGGCTCGGGCACCAGCCTGACCGCGCTGCGCGGCATTGAAAAAGCCACCCGCGAGAACGCCACGTACTGGATGGCGCTGGCCTGCGTGGTGGCGGCCATCGCGCTGGTGTATCTGTTCCTGCGCAGCAAGCGCGGCCTGGCGCTGCTGGCGATACGCGACAACGAGGTGGCGGCCGAATCGCAAGGCATTGATGTGCGCGGCATGAAGCTCGCGGTGTACGTGGTGGCCGCGTTCGGCTGCGGGCTGGCCGGCGCGCTGTATTTTGTCGGCAACCTGCGCATCAGCCCGGACGCCGCGTTCAGTGTCAACTGGACCGCGTTTGCGATCTTCATGGTGGTGATCGGCGGCATCGGCCGCATCGAGGGGCCGATCGTCGGTGCGCTGATCTTCTGGGCGCTGAACAAGTTCTTCAGCGACTATGGCACCTGGTATCTGCTGGGGCTGGGGCTGCTGGCCATCGTGGTCACGATCTACTTCAAGCAAGGCCTGTGGGGCTGGGCGCAGCAGCGCCTGGGTGCCAGCCTGTTCCCGACCCAACGCACACTCAAACTGTGAGGATTCGACATGCGCAACATCGACCAACACACCATCACGCCGGCGGTGACCGCGCGGCTCGCGGCCTGCGGCGACCCGCGGCTGAAGCAGATCATGACGGCGCTGGTGCGGCACCTGCACGACTTCGCGCGCGAGGTGAAGCTCACCGAACCGGAGTGGATGCAGGGCATCCAGTTCCTCACCGCCACCGGCCAAAAGTGTGATGCCAAGCGGCAGGAGTTCATCCTGCTGTCGGACACGCTGGGCTTGTCGATGTTGACGGTGGCGATGAACCACGCCCACCCCGCGCCGGCCACCGAGGCCACGGTGTTCGGGCCGTTCCATGTGGGCGATGCACCGCAGGTCGAACAGGGCGCCGACCTCGCGCGCGGCGCACCGGGCACACCGCTGTTCGTGCAGGCGCGTGTGCTGAGCCTGGCCGGTGCGCCGATCGCCGGCGCCGAAGTCGATGTGTGGCAGGCCGACGACGACGGGCTGTACGACGTGCAGCGGCCCGAGCTGGGCGACGCGCGGCGCGCGCGCGGCATTTTGCACAGCGATGACCAAGGGCGGATTCGTTTTCGCAGCATCACGCCCACCGCCTACCCGGTGCCCACCGACGGGCCGGTGGGGCAGATGCTGGTGGCCTGCGGGCGCCACCCGTGGCGGCCGGCGCACGTGCACTTCAAGATCAGCGCAGCCGGCTTCGAGCCGCTGACCACGCACATCTTTCGCGCCGGCGATCCGTACCTCGATTCGGACGTGGTGTTCGGCGTGCGCTCTTCGTTGATCGGCGACTACGTTCGGCATGACAGCGGCAAGACGCCCGACGGAACAAAGTTCGACGGGCCGTTTTACACGCTGGCGCATGATTTCGTGCTGGCGCCCGCCGCATGAGGTCGCCTGGCCCCCTCTCCCCAAAGGGGCGAGGGGCCAGGACGGAGAACCCTGAACCATGATCGACAAGATTTCCGAATCGCTGGAAGCCGCGTTGCACGGCGTGGCCGATGGTGCGACCGTGATGATCGGCGGCTTTGGCGGCGCGGGCCAGCCGAACGAGCTGATCGATGCGCTGATCGCGCAGGGCGCGCGCGGGCTGACCATCGTCAACAACAACGCCGGCAATGGCGAGACCGGCCTGGCCGCGCTGCTGAAGACGGGCAGGGTGCGCAAAATCATCTGCTCGTTCCCGCGCCAGGTCGATTCGCACGTCTTCGACGGCCTGTACCGCGCCGGCACGCTGGAACTCGAACTCGTTCCCCAAGGCAACCTGGCCGAGCGCATTCGCGCCGCGGGCGCCGGCATCGGCGGGTTCTTCACGCCCACCGGCTACGGCACCGAGTTGGCCAAGGGCAAGGAGACGCGGCAGATCAACGGCCGCATGCATGTGCTGGAGTTTCCGATCCATGCCGACCTGGCGCTGATCAAGGCCGAGCGTGGCGACCGCTGGGGCAACCTGGTGTATCGCAAGACGGCGCGCAACTTCGGGCCGATCATGGCGATGGCGGCCAGGCTCACGGTGGCGTCGGTGCACGAAATCGTCGAGCTGGGCGCGCTCGACCCGGAGCACATCGTCACGCCGGGCATCTTCGTGCAGCGGATCGTCAAGGTGGCGCGCAGCGCGACCGGGCCGGCGGGTTTCAAGACCACCGCATGAGGGATGTGGACATGCAAAAACTGAGCCGCGATCAAGATGCCAAGCGGTTTGCGCTGACGCGCGATCAGATGGCCGCCCGTGTGGCGCGCGACATCCCCGAAGGCGCGTATGTGAACCTGGGCATCGGCCTGCCGACGCTGGTGGCCAACCACCTGCCCGCTAAAGGCTCACCGGACTATCGCGAGATCGTCCTGCACAGCGAAAACGGCCTGCTCGGCATGGGCCCGGCGCCGCCCGCCGGCGCCGAAGACTTCGACCTCATCAACGCCGGCAAACAAGCCGTCACGCTGCTGCCTGGCGGCGCGTACTTTCACCACGCCGACAGCTTTGCCATGATGCGCGGCGGGCACCTGGACATCTGCGTGCTGGGCGCGTTCCAGGTGTCGACAAGCGGCGACCTGGCCAACTGGCACACCGGTGGCGCCGACGCGATTCCGGCCGTCGGCGGCGCGATGGACCTGGCGCTGGGCGCAAAAAAGACCTGTGTGATGATGGAGCACCTGACCAAGAGCGGCGAGAGCAAAATCGTGGCCGCCTGCACCTACCCGCTGACGGCAATGGCCTGCGTGAGCCGCATCTATACCGACCTGGCGGTGATCGACGTGACACCCGCGGGCCTGAAGGTGATTGAAATCTTCAACGGCCTGGCCTTCGAAGCACTGCAACGACTCAGCGGCGTGCCGCTGATCCACGGACCCTCTTCTCTGCCCAACACACCATGAACCACGCCTTCATCGTCGACGCCCTCCGCACCCCCTTCGGCCGCTACGGCGGCGCGCTCTCGAGTGTGCGCACCGACGACCTGGGCGCGATTCCGCTGAAGGCGCTGATGGCGCGCAACCCGCAGGTCGATTGGCTGGCCGTCACCGACGTGATCTTCGGCTGCGCCAACCAGGCCGGTGAAGACAACCGCAACGTGGCGCACATGGCGAGCCTGCTGGCCGGCTTGCCGATCGAGCTGCCCGGCGCCACGATCAACCGCCTGTGCGGCTCGGGCATGGACGCGGTGGGCACGGCGGCGCGCGCGATCAAGAGCGGCGAAGCCCACATGATGTTTGCCGGCGGTGTGGAAAGCATGAGCCGCGCGCCCTTCGTCAGCCCCAAGGCCGAGACCGCGTTCAGCCGCGCCAATGCGGTGTACGACACCACCATCGGCTGGCGCTTCGTCAACCGGCTGATGAAAGAAAAACACGGCGTCGACTCGATGCCCGAGACGGCCGAGAACGTGGCGACGCAGTTCAAGATCGAACGTGAAGCGCAGGACCGCATGGCCTTGCGCAGCCAGCTCAATGCGGTGGCGGCGCAGAAGGCGGGATTCTTCGATGCCGAGATCACGCCGGTGACGATTGCGCAGAAGAAGGGCGAGACCATCGTCGTCAGCAAGGACGAACACCCGCGTGAGACCAGCTTGGAGGCGCTCGCCAAGCTCAAGGGCGTGGTCAGGCCCGATGGCACAGTGACAGCGGGCAATGCCTCGGGCATCAACGACGGCGCCTGTGCGCTGCTGCTGGCCAACGAAGCCAGCGCCGCAAGGCACGGCCTCACGCCGCGTGCCCGCGTGGTGGGCATGGCCACCGCCGGCGTGGCGCCACGCATCATGGGCTTCGGCCCGGCGCCGGCCACGCGCAAGGTGCTGGCGCTGACCGGCTTGACGCTGGCGCAGATGGACGTGATCGAACTCAACGAAGCCTTCGCCGCGCAAGGCCTGGCCGTGACGCGCGAGCTCGGGCTGCAGGACGACGACCCGCGCGTCAACCCCAACGGCGGCGCGATCGCGCTGGGCCACCCGCTGGGCGCCAGCGGCGCACGGCTGGTGACGACGGCGGTCAACCAGCTGCACCGCATCAAGGGGCGTTACGCGCTGTGCACCATGTGCATCGGCGTCGGGCAAGGCATTGCGTTGATCGTCGAGCGGGTTTGATGGCGGGTGGCGCGTATCGCCGCGGGCCGGCCTGCCGCTGAAGTCATCGAAGCCAGGGCTCCAGTGCCAGTGCCAGCCGCTTCAGCACCGCCGGCTCGGGCAGCGGCAAGCGCACGCTGGCCTGGCCTGTGACCGGATCGCGCTCGATGGTGATTGGCGCTGCGGCCGGCCCGGCGCCACCCGTTGCGCGCGCCGTCGCCAGCCCCTGCAACAACGCGGCCCCGGCTTCGAGCAGCGCGGCCCACGGGTCGGCCGGCTCGGCCGGCTCGGCGTCCGGCGCTGCAACTTCGGCAGGCACTTCGATTGCATCGCTTGCCACGGCCTGGGCTGCCACCGCGCCGGCTTCAGCCGAGGCCGTCACCGAATCATTGCCCTGAGCCTGCGGCAAATCCACCGAACCGAATGCTGCGCGGGCGCCGCCGGGCGCCGCGTGCAACTCGGCCGCCCCATCCGCATCGGCCTCGCCCATCGCCCCGGCCACCTGCTCGACGCTCTCCATGAACTTGGACAAGCGTGTGCCCTGCAGGAAAACTTCGCTCTCGCCGCCATCGAGCACGCCGGCGAACAGCGACTTCTTGAAGGCCAGCACCGACAGCATGCCTTCTTCGATGCTGCCCTGGCCGACGAAGTTGAGCACCTGCACACCGCGCGACTGGCCCATGCGATGCACGCGGCCGATGCGCTGCTCCAGCACGGCCGGGTTCCACGGCAGGTCCATGTTGACGACCACGGCCGCGGCGTGTTGCAGGTTCAGGCCCACGCCGCCGGCGTCGGTCGAGAGGAAGAGGCGGCAATCGGCGTCGGTGTGGAAGCGCTCGACCAGTGCGCCGCGTTGGTCGCCCGGCACGCTGCCATTGAAGAGCACATGGCCCCAGGCTCGCTGGCCGCTGCCTTGCCCCAGGCGGCGCACGATCAACTCGTGCGTGCCCAGCCACTGGCTGAAGACCACGGCCTTGGCGTCGGGCGCTTCGAGCAGCTCGTCGAGCAAGGTCATCAGCTCGTCGACCTTGTTGCCGTGGTCGGTTTCGTGGTCGAGCAGCCAGGTGCTGTTGCAGGCCATGCGCATGTTCTGCAAAGCACATCGAAGGCGGCGCTGGTCGCTGTCGGACAGGTAGCCCGTTTTGCGCCAGCGCCGCACGATGCGGTTGACGATGTCGCCGTTTTCGTCATGGTGCACACGCTGCTGCGGTGTCAGCGGCACGAAGATGCGGGTGTCCACCCGCTCGGGCAACTGGGTCAGCACCTCGGCCTTGCGCCGGCGCAGCATCACCGGCGCCAGCGTCTGGCTGATGCGGTCGAGCGCGCGGTAGCCGATCACGCGGCCGGCGTCGTCGCGCAACTGGTGTTCGTCGAGCATGCGCCAGGTCGGGCCCAGGCGGTGCTGGTCGACGAATTGCACAATCGAGATCAGTTCCTCCAGCCGGTTCTCCAGCGGCGTGCCGGTCAGCACCACGGCATACGGGCTGGCGATGCGCTTGAGCGCGCGCGCGGCGATGGTGTTCCAGTTCTTGATGCGCTGCGCCTCGTCGGCGATCACGAGGTCCGGGGCCCAGGCGGCGATCAGGTCGGCGTCGCGCGCCAAGGTCTCGTAGTGGGTGATCTTGCAGAACGCCTCGTCGCGGTACTGCAACTGGCGCTGCGCGCGCAGGCCGTGGATCACCTGCACATCGCGCTCGGCAAAGCGCGCGAATTCATTCTTCCACTGGTGCTTCAGCGAGGTCGGGCACACCACCAGCACGCGCCGCACACCGAAGTGGCGCGCGAACAGTTCGGCCGCGGCGATCGCCTGGGCGGTCTTGCCCAGGCCCATCTCGTCGCCGATCAGCGCGCGGCCGGCGCGCGCGGCGAACAGCGCGCCTTCGGCCTGGTAGGGGTAGAGCTTGACCTTCACGAGCTTGGCCAGCGCCTTGTCCTTGGCACCCTTGGGATAGGCCTCGGCCAGGGCCGTGTGGCGGCGTTCGCCGTCGCGGATCTGGGCGATGAACTGCCACACGTCTTCGGCGCAACGCAGCTCGTGGCCGCACGCATGCGCCGATTCGAGCAGGCGCTCCAGGCCGTCGAGCCGGTCCCACGGCAGCGCCCAGGCGGCGCCGGCATCGAACAAGGCCGAGGCCTGCGCGAGCAAGGGCGGCGGGCAGCCCGCACCGACACTCAAACGCACATGGCGCGCGCCCGCGTAGTCGAGCCAGACCTGGCTGTACTCGGGCTGGAAGCCGCGCGCCAGCGCCGCCTTGCCGCCGCGCCGGCGTTCGAGCTTGGCCAGCGTGAACTCGATGTGCTTGCAGGTGCCCAGATCGTTGGTCGCGAAGTCCGGGCAGGTGCAGAAGTTCTGGCCCAGCGCCCGGCCGCGAATCGCCACCCGGTAGCGCGAGCCACTGGCCGGGTTGTGCACACGAAAGTCCGAGAACACGGGCTCGGCGCCCAGGTTCTCCAGGCCGAAGGCCTGCTCGCGGCCGAACTGGCGGCGCAGTGCGGTCTGCCAGTCGGCGACTTCAAGCTCCGGCGGGCGGCGGGTGCGCGACAGGCGCGGTTCAGTGGGCTTGGCGGGCTTGGCGCTCTTTGTCTTCGATGGCGGCCTGCGGAGCGTACGAGCGGTCATCGTCGGGGTGCGCCTGCGCGGGAGTTGAGGGTTGGCCGAGATTCTCGCTCGCTCCGGAAACCCTCACCCGAAAAGCCGCTTGAGCGCATTCGCATGGGTTCGGGACACCTGCGCCGGTGTCGGGAAGCGATTGCCACCAGGCAGCGACGTGGCATCGGTGTTGAGCACGGCGCTGGACACCTGCGCCGGTGTCGGGAAGCGATTGCCGCCCTGGACGCACCGCAGCATGACGCCGCATTGGTCTGCCGTGTGGGCGTGGTTCCCGAGGCGGGCGCAAGCACGGGCTAGACTGCCCCCTGTCAACGCAACTCGCAGGCAAAAATGTCCTGCGACTACAGCTCCGAGTCCAAGCTGCTCGAACTGCCCAACCCGTACCAGCTGCAAAACCGGCTGCTGTGGCTGTGCAGTGTGGTGTTGGTCGTGGCGGGCATCGTCAGCCTGTTCTGGGCCCGCAGCGCGATGCAGGACCGCGCCATGCAACTCGCTGCCGCACCGTTGTTGAGCGGGCTGTTGATGCTGGCCGCCGGCCTGGCCTGTGCGGCCACCGCGGCGCGCCGGCTGCGCTTCTTTTTCGGCCGCGGCCGGTCGGCTTCGCTGGCGCCCGAGGTGGCGGTCGGCGCCACCGGTGGCTCGGCGGCGGCCGAGAAGGTGAAGGACATGCTGCGCCAGGGTGGCCTCAGCTATTCCGAGCCCCAGGGCGCGATCGAAGGCTTGCTGTACCACTGGGCGCCGCGGCTGATCACCGCGCCGATGGAGGCGCAGTGGCTGGCCCAGCGCAACATGTTCAACCTGGCCGCCATCGCGGCCACGCTGCTGAGCTTCGTGTTCAGCTCGCTCGTGTTCGGCAACGACGCCACGCGCCCGTGGATCGCCATGCTGTACTTCGGATTCGGCGTCTTCTTTCTGCTCAAGCCGGTGTTGACCCAGGCCCGCGCGCGGCTCACCAGCGCGTCGTTGGTCGGGCTGATTGCCGCCGCCATCCTGGCGCCTGTGGCCTTGGGGCTGCTGGGACCGAAGCTGCCCCAACTCGGGGGCTTCTCGCTCAATGTGCAGACCTGTGTGATGCTCGGCATCGCGCTGGTGGCGTGCTCGCTGGCCATGGTGGCGGTGCTGGCGCAGGTGGACAACGCGCCGCAGACGCGCGCCAGCGTGGAGCAGGCCCGTTTGTCGATGAACGCGCCGCCGGCGGGCCTGATGGACGAGCTCGACCGCCACCTGCAGGCCAGCTGGACCGAGCGCATTCCGAACCGGCGCTATGCGCGCATCGACCCGCTGACTTCGGCGGCCACGCCCAGCGGCAGCTTCGCCGGCGAGTTGTTCGAAGAAAGCCAGCCGCTGCCGCTGGCCGGCACCCGGGCACCGACCTTCGGCGCCGCACTGGCCGAGCCGCGCCATCGCGCGCTGCTGCTGCTTGACCTGTTCGCCACCGTGCTGGTGGTCGCCGCCGTCGGCATGTCGCTGTACTTCGTGAAGCACTTTGACGTGTCGGCCGGCTGGGCCGACAACCGCATCTCGCTGCTGGGCACCTCGGCGATTCTGGCGTTGGTGGCGGCGTTTTGCTTCCAGGCCGCGGCTCGCTTGTGGGGACGCTTCAACTTCGAGTCGGTCCTGACCTGGGTTGAAATGGTGGGCAGCTACCAGACCTCGCGCATCGGCACCGGCAACAACTTCAGCAGCCGCGTGAACACTCAGAACGACGTGGTGCGCACCGAGGCGATGACCTTGCGCGTGTGGCGCGCGCGCATTGAATCGGTGGTGTTCGGCAAGGACGATGCGCGCCAGGTGACGGCGATGTTCTCGACCGAGCGAGAGGCCCAGGCGCTGAGCGCCCATCTGATGCAATTCGCGCAGGACCAAAGCGTGCTGGTGGCGCCGATCAGCGGCGAAGACCGGGCCCGCATGGCGGCGTTGAACGCCGGCGAGCGAGCGATGCTGCCGGCGGCGGACGGTGTCTCGGCGGTGCAACTGCGGCCGACCTGCAGACGGCTGTGGCGCTGGGAACCGGCGGTGCGAGCGGCGCCAGGCCGCAACGGTTTTGCACCCACTGCGGCACCGAAGCGGCGCTGTCGGCGAGGTTCTGTTCGAACTGCGCGACGCCGCTGCCGGCATGACACCAGCCTGCGCCATGCCGCTGGCTCGCGCACAGTCCGGTCGCAACTGTTGTCTTTGAATACAGGTTCGCTCGATCAAACAGGTGTCCACTGGCACTCGTCGAGTCCGAGGCCACCGTGTTCATCACCACCACTTTGATTGTTGCTGCCGCCGTCGTTGCCGCCGCTGCCGCGATCGGCGGGCTGGTCCTGCGGGCGTCGGTGGGGCGCTACGAACCGGTTCGCAGCGAGCGGTTGGGCCCGTTCAGCGTCGAGCTGCGGCGCCGGGCCAGCGTGCGTGGCCATCCGAACGGCCGCGGTGGTTTCGCCTTTGCGCAGCCTCGCGAGGCGCGCATTCGCGTGTTTCGCGTGGCGGGCATCGCGCTGTGGCGGCAAGCCCGCAACGTCGAGCTGCCGCTGCAGGTGGTGAACATGATCGGCACCCTGACCGCGCGTGATTTCGACGCCGAGTTCGACCCGCGATTTCGGCTCGCGAGCTTTGCCGCGCTGACACCCACCGGGGCCGCACGATGGCGCATCGGCGAAGCGGGACGGTCGGGTTCGGGAAGCGCGGGTCCGGACAGGCGGGCGCACTGAGGGGCGTGCCCCGGGGCCACCGCAGGGGCTCAGGGCGGCACGGCGAGTGATGACAGTGCCGTGCAATGCACCACGCGCGCCTGCGCCACGGCGGCCGCGGCCTGGTCCAGTTCGGCCACGGTGCCGGCATCGACAGGCACCCGCTCGGCGCGCGCACGCCGGGACGCACGCTCCGCATCGCCGGGCATCTGAATCGCATCGGCACCCGGGCACAAGGCCGACGATTGCACCCATTCGATGAAGGCGTTGACTTCGGCGCTGAACAGCGCCGTGGTGTTCAGACGCTGCGGGTCGAAGACCAGCGTGAGCATGTTGTTCCAGACCGCGTGTTTCATCGTGGTTGTGGCCGGGCGTGTGGTGGCGCCACCGGTGAGCGCGGCGCCCAGCAGTTCACACACCATGGCCAGCGCGTAACCCTTGTGGCCGCCAAAGGGCAGCAGCGCGCCGTCAGGCTCACCCTCGGCGGGAAACATCACGCCCGGGTCTTCGGTGGGCTGGCCCTTGGCATCGAGCAACGCGCCTGGCGGCACCGCCACATGCTTGTTGTGGGCCACCCGGACCTTGCCCATCGCGATGGCGCTGGTGGCGAAGTCCAGCAGCAGCGGCGGCCGCCCCTGCACCGGGATGCCCACCGTGAACGGGTTGGTGACGAAGCGGCCCTGCCGGCCTCCATGCGGTGCGACGACGGGCTTGCTGACCGCGTTGACGAAGTGCACCGACACCATGCCCGCCGCCACCGCCTGTTCGGCCCAGTGGCCGACGCGGCCGATGTGGTGCGCGTGTTTCAGGCCCATCACGCACACGCCGTGCCTTCGGGCGGCGGCGATCGCCTGGTTCATGGCTTCAAAGGCCACCACCGGGCCCATGCCGCGGCAACCGTCCAGCGTGAGCATGCTGCCGGCCTCTTGCACCGTCGCCACGTGCTGGTTCAATTGCAGCTCATCGGCCAGCCATGAATTGACGTAGCGCGGGATCATGCCCACACCGTGCGAATCGTGGCCCGCGAGGTTGGCGCCCACAAGGTGCTCGGCGGTGAGCCGGGCCTCGTCGGCGCCGGACCCCGCGGCGAGCCACAGCTCGACGACCCATTGCCGCAGGGCCAGGGTAGGGATCAGGGATTCAGCCATGGCAGGGAGAGGGAGAAGTTGCAACGCCGCTGGATTGTCGGCCGGCGCGCGCATCCGGCTCAAAAGGCCTTGCTGGCAGAATCAGGGCGTCCCGTCGATCGTCGGGGGCCTGATGGAGCGATCATGAAACCTGTCTCGGAACTGCTCAGGACTCACCCGGCAACGGTCAGGCGCGTGGCGCCGAGCGAGAACGTCTTCAACGCCTTGCGTTTGCTGGCCGACTACGAAGTGGGGGCGCTGGTGGTGATGGAAGGCGACGCCCTGGTCGGCATCGTCTCGGAGCGCGACTACACCCGCAAGATTGCATTGCAGGGCAAAAGCTCCAAGGACACCCAGGTTTCCGAGATCATGACGCGCAATGTTCTTACCGTCGCCCCGACGACACGAACCCGGGACTGCATGGCACTGATGAGCCAGAAGAAGATCCGCCACCTGCCGGTGGTCGAGGGCAAGAACGTGCTGGGCATGATCTCAATCCGCGACCTGATGGACGACATCATCGCTGACCACGAAATGACGATCGCGCAACTGCAAAGCTACATTCAGAGTTGATCGCACAAAGCAAAACGCCAACCGGTCGGTTGGCGCTTTGCTTCGGCACGGGTGCCGCACGAAATTTGGTTGCGAGGGCAGGATTTGAACCTACGACCTTTGGGTTATGAGCCCAACGAGCTACCAGACTGCTCCACCTCGCGACTGAGTCCACAAGTATATCAGATCGTGGCGCGTGCGCAGTGCCTCGTGGCACCCGCCGCGCCAGGCTCACTCGACCTTGTCTGCCGCCGCTTCGGCGTCGACGGGTGCCGGCCGATCCACCAGTTCGACATACGCCATTGGCGCGTTGTCGCCGACACGAAAGCCCATCTTCAGGATCCGCGTGTAGCCGCCCGGGCGCTCTTTGTAGCGCGGGCCCAGCTCATTGAACAGCTTGGCGACCACGTCGCGATCGCGCGTGCGGTCGAAGGCCAGCCGGCGGTGTGCCAGGGTGGCTTCCTTGGCCAAGGTGATCAATGGTTCGACGACCCGGCGCAGCTCCTTGGCTTTGGGCACGGTGGTTTTGATGGCCTCGTGCGTGAGCAGCGAATTGCACATGTTGCGCAGCATCGCGAGCCGGTGCTCGGAGGTGCGGTTGAGTTTGCGAAGTCCGTGACGGTGACGCATGGTGCGGTCCCTTTCTCTGTTTGAATGCCGGCAGCCGTGTCAGGTACTGCCGGGTGCACCGGGTTGCCTCGAAGGCAGCCCTTTCCGATGACGGCGTTGTCCGCCGTCCTTATCTCTTGTCCAGGCCTTGCGGAGGCCAGTTCTCCAGCCGCCCGCCGAGCGTGAGCCCGCGCGACGCGAGCACTTCCTTGATTTCGTTGAGCGACTTGCGACCCAGGTTCGGCGTCTTCAGCAACTCGGTTTCGGTGCGCTGGATCAGGTCGCCGATGTAGTAGATGTTCTCGGCCTTCAGGCAGTTGGCCGAGCGCACGGTCAGCTCGAGTTCGTCGACCGGGCGCAGCAGGATCGGATCGAACTGCGTGCTGCGCTGCTGCGGCTCGCTGAACGCGGCGATCTCGCTGCCTTCGAGCTGCGCAAACACCGCCAGCTGTTCGACCAAAATTTTCGCCGACGAGCGAATTGCCTCTTCCGGCGTGACCGCGCCGTTGGTGACGATCTCCATCACCAGCTTGTCCAGGTCGGTGCGCTGCTCCACACGCGCGCTTTCCACCGTGTAGCTGACGCGCGCCACCGGCGAGAACGATGCGTCCAGCACGATGCGGCCGATCGACTTGGTCGGCTCGTCGCCGTAGCGGCGCATCGTGCCCGGGACGTAGCCGCGGCCCTTCTCGACCTTGATCTGCATGTCGAGCTTGCCGCCGTGCGCAAGGTGGGCGATCACGTGTTCGGGGTTGATGATCTCCACGTCGTGCGGGGTCTGGATGTCGCCGGCCGTGACCGGGCCCTCGCCTTCCTTGCGCAGCACCAGTGTCACTTCATCGCGGTTGTGCAGGCGGAACACCACGCCCTTCAGGTTGAGCATGATGTGAACCACGTCTTCCTGAACGCCGTCGACCGTCGAGTACTCGTGCAACACGCCGGCGATCGTCACCTCGGTGGGCGCGTAGCCGACCATCGACGACAGCAACACGCGCCGCAGCGCGTTGCCCAGCGTGTGCCCGTAGCCGCGCTCGAAAGGTTCGAGCGTGACCTTGGCGCGGTGGCCGCCCAGCGGCTCCACGTGAATGGCTTTGGGTTTCAGCAGATTGGTTTGCATTGAGTCCTGTTCCTGTCAATACCCTCGGCTCATTACACCGATAAGGCTGATGGACATCGCCGGGCGGGATAGTCGACTGCTCCGTCGCCGGCACACGGAGCAATCCTGAAAGCCGAGAAGGGGTGCGGCGAAAGCCGTCACCCCGCTACTCCACTTTTGCTTATCGCGAGTACAACTCGACGATCAGCGCTTCCTTGATGTCGGCGCCGAACTCATCGCGGTCCGGCGTCTTCTTGAAGACACCTTCGAGCTTGGACGGATCGACCTGCACCCAGCCCGGCATGCCGATGGACTCGGCGAGCTTCACCGCGTCGGTGATGCGAAGTTGCTTCTTCGCCTTTTCGCGCACGGCCACGGTGTCGCCCGCCTTCACCAGGAAGGACGCGATGTTGACCACCGCGCCGTTGACCGTGATCGACTTGTGCGACACCATCTGCCGCGCCTCAGCGCGGGTGGAGCCGAAGCCCATGCGGTAGACGACGTTGTCCAGGCGCGACTCGAGCAGCATCAGCAGGTTGGCGCCAGTGTTGCCCTTGCGCCGTTCGGCCTCGGCAAAGTAGCGCCGGAACTGGCGCTCCAGAATGCCGTACATGCGCTTGACTTTTTGCTTCTCGCGCAGCTGCAGGCCGTAGTCCGACGTGCGGGTTCCGGAGGTGCGGCCGTGCTGGCCGGGTTTGCTGTCGAACTTGGCCTTGTCGCCAATCGGGCGTCGAGCACTCTTGAGGAAGAGGTCGGTGCCTTCACGGCGGGACAGTTTCGCTTTGGGTCCGAGATAACGTGCCACGTTGATTCCTTAGGGTCTTTCTGACGCAGGCGGTTGAGGGCTTGCGCGAGTCTGGCGAGTGTTGTTATGGGCGCTCAGACGGTGGGCTTCAGGGGTAGAACAGAAACAGGAGGCCTTGCGGCTCCAATGCAAAATCGGCGCTGCCATTCCTGGCACCGCCGACCGGGGAAAACAGAGCTCAGATGCGGCGGCGCTTTTGCGGGCGGCAACCGTTGTGCGGCACCGGCGTCACGTCCGAAATCAGGTTGATGCGAATGCCCAGCGAGGCCAGCGCGCGAACCGACGACTCGCGCCCCGGGCCCGGGCCCTTGATGCGCACGTCCAGGTTCTTGATGCCCTGTTCCTGCGCCGCGCGGCCCGCCACTTCGGCGGCCACCTGGGCAGCAAACGGCGTGCTCTTGCGCGAGCCCTTGAAGCCCTGCCCACCGCTGGAGGCCCAGGACAGCGCGCTGCCCTGGCGATCGGTGATGGTGATGATGGTGTTGTTGAACGACGCGTGCACATGCGCAATGCCGTCCGCAACGTTCTTGCGGACCTTCTTGCGCACGCGCTGGGCGGCGGTGTTGACGGGTGCTTTAGCCATGGTGACGTTCTCTCAAACTGTGCCGCTCAAACTCTTGAAGCGATCGGTGGGCTCACTTCTTGACGCAATGACCCGTGGTCACTTCTTGACCACGGCGCCCGACTTGCGCGGTCCCTTGCGGGTGCGCGCGTTGGTCTTGGTGCGCTGGCCACGCACCGGCAGGCCGCGGCGATGGCGAAAGCCGCGGTAGCAACCGAGGTCCATCAAACGCTTGATGTTGATCGACATTTCGCGGCGCAAGTCGCCTTCGATCGTCAAGCGGCCGATCTCTTCCCGGATTTTTTCCAGGTCGGTATCGGTCAGATCCTTGACCTTGCGATCGAGCGGAACACCGCTGTTGATGCAGATCTTCTGCGCCGTGGTGCGGCCGATGCCGTAAATCGACGTCAAGCCGATTTCGGTGTGCTTGTGGGGCGGAATGTTGATTCCAGCAATGCGTGCCATGTGCGTCCTCTGATTCGCGTAGGTCTGTGGCTGAAGACTCAGCCCTGGCGCTGTTTGTGGCGCGGATCGGTGCAGATCACGCGCACAACGCCCTTGCGGCGGATGACCTTGCAATTCCGGCACATCTTCTTCACCGATGCTGCAACTTTCATACTCTTCTCCTTAAGGCCGGTCAGGGCGCTTCGATCTTCAAACCAGTCCGATGGACAGACAGCTATTTCGCCCGAAACACGATCCGGGCGCGACTCAAGTCATAGGGCGTCAACTCGACCGTCACCTTGTCGCCGGGCAGGATGCGGATGTAGTGCATGCGCATCTTTCCGGAGATGTGGCCGAGCACCACATGCCCGTTCTCCAATTTCACACGAAACGTGGCGTTGGGAAGATTCTCGAGAATCTCGCCCTGCATTTGAATGACATCGTCTTTCGCCATGCGTGTTGGTTTCGTTAGCTCGTCTGTTCGTTGTTCAATGATGGGCCCGCTGGTCAGCTGGCCTTGAAATTTGCCTTCTTCAGCAGCGACTCGTACTGCTGGCTCATCACATAGCTCTGCACCTGAGCCCAGAAGTCCATCGTCACCACGACGATGATCAGCAGCGAGGTGCCACCAAAATAGAACGGCACGTTGTACTTCAGCACCAGGAATTCCGGCAGCAGGCAAACGGCGGTGATGTAGATCGCGCCCGCCAGGGTCAGCCGCGAAAGAATTCGGTCGATGTGCTTGGCGGTTTGATCGCCCGGGCGAATGCCGGGGATGAAGGCACCACTCTTTTTCAGGTTGTCCGCGGTCTCGCGGCTGTTGAACACCAGGGCCGTGTAGAAGAAACAGAAGAAGACGATCGCCGCGGCATACAGCATCACGTAGATCGGCTGGCCCGGCGACAGCAACCCGGCCAGGTCTTTCAGCCAGCGCAAGCCGTCACCGGTGGCGAACCAACCCACCACGGTGGCGGGCAACAGAATGATCGACGAGGCAAAGATCGGCGGGATCACGCCCGACATGTTCAGCTTGAGCGGCAAGTGCGACGACTGGCCGCCGTACACCTTGTTGCCGACCTGGCGCTTGGCGTAGTTCACCAAAATCTTGCGCTGGCCACGCTCGACGAATACCACCACGAAGGTCACGAGGCCGACCACGGTGATGATGAACAGAGCCACGATGATGCTCATGGCACCGGTGCGCACCAGTTCGAACAGACCACCGATGGCGCTCGGCAACCCCGCCGCGATGCCGCCAAAGATCAGGATCGAGATGCCATTGCCCAGGCCGCGCTCGGTGATCTGCTCACCCAGCCACATCAGGAACATCGTGCCGGCCACCAGGCTGACGACGGCGGTCAAGCGGAATCCAAAGCCCGGCGTGATCACCAAGCCCGCCGAGCCTTCGAGCGCCAGCGCGATGCCCAGCGACTGGAACAAGGCCAGGCCCAGCGTGCCGTAGCGCGTGTATTGGGTGATCTTGCGGCGGCCCGCCTCGCCTTCCTTCTTGAGCGCTTCGAGCGTGGGTACCACGTAGGTCATCAACTGCATGATGATCGACGCCGAGATGTACGGCATGATCCCCAACGCAAACACCGTGAAGCGCGACAGCGCGCCCCCCGAGAACATGTTGAACAGGCTCAGGATGCCGCCTTGCTGGCCCTTGAAAAGCTGTTGCAGCTGGTTCGGATCGATGCCCGGCACTGGAATGTGAGCGCCGATCCGGTACACCACCAGCGCCAGCAGCAGGAACACAAGCCGGCGACGCAGGTCGCCGAACTTGCCGCTCTTGGCCAGTTGATTCGCGTTGGTTGCCACTGATCGGGTTCCGGGTTCGACTTGCTGCTGTGTCAGGCGACCGAACCGCCGGCGGCTTCGATGGCCGCTTTTGCGCCCGCCGTGGCGCCAACGCCCTTGAGCGCGACGGCCTGGGTCAAGGCACCGGTCTTGATGACCTTGACCACCTTGGCGAGTTCACCCACCAGGCCAGCCTGCTTCAGGGTCAGCACGTCGACCTCGGGCGCGCCCAGGCGCTCCAGATCGGTCAGGGTGATCTCGGCGTTGAATTGCAGCAGGTGCGATTTGAAACCACGCTTGGGCAGACGCCGCTGCAGCGGCATCTGGCCGCCTTCGAAGCCGACCTTGTGGTAGCCGCCCGAACGCGACTTCTGGCCCTTGTGACCACGGCCTGCGGTTTTGCCCAGGCCTGACCCGATGCCGCGGCCCACACGACGCTTGGCGTGCTTGGCGCCCTCTGGCGGCTTGATGCTGTTGAGTTCCATGTTCTCTTCCTCGGGGTGCGCGCTCTAGAGCACCTTGACCAAATAGGAGACCTTGTTGATCATGCCGCGCACCGCGGCCGTGTCTTCCAGGGTCGATTCGCTGTTGAGCTTGCGCAGCCCCAGCCCGCGCACCGTGGCGCGGTGCGACTCGCGGGTGCCGGCAATGCTGCGCACGAGCTTGATCTGCACTGTCTTCTTGTCGGTCATGACGGTTCTCCTGAGGGCCGCGGGATCAGTTGAAAAGCTGTTCAACCGTCAACCCACGCTTGGCGGCGATCTCGGCCGGCGTGTTGGTGTTCTTCAAGGCGTCCAGCGTGGCGCGAACCAGGTTGTACGGGTTGGACGACCCCAGGCTCTTGCAGACGATGTCGGTCACGCCCATCACTTCAAAAACGGCGCGCATCGGCCCACCGGCAATGATGCCGTCACCCGGCTTGGCCGGCGCCATCAGCACGCGCGAGGCGCCATGCTGGCCCACCACCTTGTGCTGGATCGTGCCGTTCTTCAGGGCCACCTTGACGAGGTTGCGGCGCGCCGAGTCCATCGCCTTGGTCACCGCCACCGGCACTTCCTTGGCCTTGCCCTTGCCCATGCCGATGCGGCCGTCGCCGTCGCCCACCACGGTGAGGGCGGCAAAACTCAGTGTTCGGCCGCCCTTGACCACCTTGGTGACGCGGTTGACCGCAATCATCTTTTCCTTCAGGCCGTCGTCGCGACCTTCGTCTTGAACGCGGGGTTGAAACTTCGCCATTTTCGAATTCCTCGTATCGCCCGTTGCGGGGCTTAGAACTTCAGGCCGGCTTCACGGGCCGCTTCGGCCAGCGCCTTGACGCGGCCGTGGTACGCAAAACCCGCGCGGTCGAAGGCGACGGTCTCGATGCCGGCCGCTTTCGCCTTCTCGGCGATGCGCTTGCCGATGACGGTGGCTGCAGCGACGTTGCCGCCTTTGCCGGCGGCGCCCATCTCCTTGCGCACCTCGGCCTCGGCGGTGGAAGCGCTCGCCAGCACTGTCGCACCGTCGTCGGAAATGACGCTGGCGTAGATGTGCAGGTTGGTGCGGTACACGGTCAACCTGGCAACACGCTGCTTGGCAATGCGCACGCGGGTCTGGCGGGAGCGGCGAACGCGCTGATCCTTCTTGTTCAACATGTCATGCGCTCCTTACTTCTTCTTCGTTTCTTTGAGCGAGACCTTCTCGCCGAGATAGCGAATGCCCTTGCCCTTGTAGGGCTCGGGCGGACGCAGCGCGCGCACTTCGGCGGCGATCTGGCCCACGGCCTGGCGATCGGTGCCCTTGATCGTGATTTCGGTCTGCGTCGGGCATTCGACCTTGATACCGGCCGGCATTTCCTTGCCGACGGGGTGCGAAAAACCGATCTGCAAGTTCAGCTTGGGCCCGACGGCCTGGGCGCGAAAGCCCACGCCCACCAGGGTCAGCTTCTTCTCGAAGCCCTTGCTGACACCGTTGACCATGTTGGCCACCAGGGCACGCAGGGTTCCGGACATCGCGTCGGCTTCGACCGATTCGTTGGCCGGCGTGAACATCAGCTTGCCGTCTTCTGATCTGACGCTGACGAGCGCATTGACCGGGCGCACCAGTGTGCCGAGCGCGCCTTTGACGCTGATCTGTTCAGCGGTGACCGAAACATCCACGCCCTGCGGGACGCTGATCGGCATTTTTCCTACGCGTGACATATCGACCTCTTCCGAATTTGATGCATCAGGCGACGTAGCACAGCACTTCGCCGCCGATGCCGGCCTGGCGCGCTTTGCGATCCGTCATCACACCCTTGGGCGTGGTCACGATGGCCACACCGAGACCGTTCATCACATTGGGGATGTCGTGCCTGCCCTTGTAGACGCGCAGCCCCGGGCGGCTGACGCGCTCGATGTGCTCGATGACCGGGCGGCCGGCGTGGTACTTCAGCGCGATTTCCAGCTCGGGCTTGGCAGCCTCGCCGCGCACCGCGAAGTTGTCGATGTAGCCCTCGTCCTTCAGGACCTTGGCGATCGCCACCTTCAGCTTGGACGACGGCATCACCACCTTGGGCTTTTCCACCATCTGCGCGTTGCGGATGCGGGTCAGCATATCGGCGATCGGATCACTCATGCTCATACGGTTATCTCCTGATCGACGCGCTGATTACCAGCTGGCCTTGACGATGCCCGGGATGTCGCCCTTGAATGCGAGTTCACGGATCTTGTTGCGGCCCAGGCCGAACTTGCGGAACGTGCCGCGCGGGCGGCCGGTCAGTTCGCAGCGGTTGCGCTGGCGCGTCGGGTACGCATTGCGCGGCAGCTTCTGCAGCTCAAGGCGGGCGGCATAGCGCTCTTCGTCGGACTTCTTGGCGTCGTTGGCGGTGCCTTTGAGTTCGGCGTATTTCTTGGCGAACTTGGCAACCAGCAGGGTACGCTTGAGCTCGCGCTGAATGAGGGAAAGTTTGGCCATCGCGCGGTCCTCAGTTCTTGAACGGGAATTTGAACGCGGTCAGAAGGGCCTTGGCCTCCTCGTCGTTCTTCGCGGTCGTGGTGATGCTGATGTTCAATCCGCGCAGCACATCGACCTTGTCGTACTCGATCTCGGGAAAGATGATCTGCTCTTTCACGCCGATGTTGTAGTTGCCGCGGCCGTCGAAGGCACGCCCTGAAATGCCACGGAAGTCGCGCACCCGCGGCAGCGCGACGGTCACGAAGCGATCCAGGAACTCATACATGTGCACCCCGCGCAGCGTGACCATGCAGCCGATGGGCACGTTCTCGCGGATCTTGAATCCGGCGATGGCCTTTTTCGACTTGGTGACCACCGGCTTTTGGCCGGCTATTCTGCTCAGGTCGCTGACGGCGTGGTCCATGACCTTCTTGTCCGACACGGCCTCGCTCACGCCCATGTTGAGGGTGATCTTGGTGATTCGCGGGGCTTGCATCGAAGACGTGTAGCCAAACTTGGCCATCAGGTCCGGCACCACCTTCTCGCGGTAAATCTGTTGCAGACGAGCCATGATGGTGCCTTCTTAAACCTTGATTTCTTCGCCGCTGGACTTGAAGACCCGGACCCTGGTGGCCTTGTTGGTCTTGGCGTCCGCCAGCAGCTTGATGCCCACGCGATCGGCCTTGCCGATGGCGGGGTTGAAGATGGCGACGTTGGACTGGTGGATGGACATCGTCTTTTCGACCACGCCGCCGGTCGTGCCCTTCATCGGATTGGGCTTGACGTGCTTTTTGACGACATTGACGCCGTCGACGACGATCCGCTCTTCGTCGACGCGCTGCGACACCGTGCCGCGCTTGCCCTTGTCCCGGCCGGTCAACACGATGACCTGGTCGCCTTTGCGAATTTTGTTCATGGCAGTCCCTCTACTCAACGATTGGCCGCGGCTTCACAGAACTTCGGGTGCCAGCGACACGATCTTCATGAAGCGCTCGGTGCGCAGTTCGCGCGTGACCGGGCCGAAGATGCGGGTGCCGATCGGCTCCAGCTTGGCATTGAGCAAGACTGCGGCGTTGCCGTCGAACTTGACCAGCGAGCCGTCCTGCCGGCGCACGCCCTTGGCGGTGCGCACCACGACGGCGCTGTAGATCTCGCCCTTCTTGACGCGGCCACGAGGCGCGGCCTCTTTGATGCTGACCTTGATGACATCGCCGATGCCGGCATAGCGGCGCTTGGAGCCGCCCAGCACCTTGATGCACATGACGGACTTGGCGCCAGTGTTGTCCGCGACGTCGAGCCGCGATTGCATTTGAATCATTTGTCTGTCCCCAACTTGTACCGATGGTTCGCCCATGCCCAGCATGGGCGCGCTGCGATCTGGCGGTCAGTCTTGGGCCCGTCGAACCCGGTGCGCAGTGCGCACCCAGCCGTTTGGGCGGAGCCTGAAAGCCGCACTGTTCCGTGCGGATCAGCTTGGTTTTCGAGCGAAGCCTTGGAGTATGAATGAGCTTGGGCTGGCGTGTCAAGGGTGACGTGCGCTAGTCTGGGGGAATGCCCGCCCTCGATTCGCCTGTTGACCACACGATGGCGCCGCTGCTGGTGCTCGACACGAACGTGGTGCTGGACTGGCTGGTGTTCCGCGATCCCGGCTGCCAGGCCCTGGCGGGCGCACTGGCCACAGGAAAGGCCCGGTGGGTCGCAACGGCGCCGATGCGGCAGGAACTGGAACATGTGCTCGCGGGCGGGTCACTGCGTGCCTGGGCTCCCGATAGCCACTTCATGGGCCTGGCCTGGGATCGCTGGGTGAGCATGGTGCCGCCCTTGACGGTGTCGCCGCCGGGGGCTCCGCGTTGCAGCGACCCGGACGATCAAAAGTTCATCGACCTGGCATTGAGCACAGGTGCCAGCGCCTTGTTGAGCCGCGACCGTGCGGTTTTGAAGTGCGCGCGACGCGCCCGTGCGCTCGGTCTTGAGGTTCTGACGCCGATCGCCTGGGGGCTGCGCCGCTGAACAAAAAAAAGAAGGGCGGCCCGAAAGCCGCCCGTTTGACTGTTGAAAGGCGCTGCGTGGACAAGTCAGTCCGCGCTCTCGCTGGCAGCGTCCACCGCAGCCATCTGCACGGCGGCCAATTCCTCGGCCTCCTGGAGCGCAATCGTGCGGCGCTCGGCGTCGTCCATCGCCTCCTTGCTCTTGCGCGCATCGTGGAATGCCATGCCGGTGCCGGCGGGGATGAGCCGGCCGACGATGACGTTTTCCTTCAGGCCACGCAACTCGTCGCGCTTGCCCATGATGGCCGCCTCGGTGAGCACCCGGGTGGTTTCCTGGAACGAGGCCGCCGAGATGAAGCTGTCGGTCGACAACGACGCCTTGGTGATGCCCAGCAGCACGTCGGCGTGGGTCGCCGTCATCTTGCTTTCCTTCACCATGCGGTCGTTCGTGTCCAGCAGTTCCGAACGCTCGACCTGCTCGCCGGCAATGTAGGCGGTGTCGCCCGGGTTGACGATCTGCACCCGGCGCAGCATCTGGCGCACGATCACCTCGATGTGCTTGTCGTTGATCTTCACGCCCTGCAGGCGGTACACGTCCTGCACTTCGTCGACGATGTAGCGCGCCAGCTCCTCGATGCCCAGCAGGCGCAGGATGTCCTGCGGATCGGCCGGGCCGTCGACGATGGACTCGCCCTTGTTGACCACCTGGCCCTCGTGCACGACGATGTTCTTTTCCTTGGGCACCAGTTCTTCGTAGACCTTGCCTTCCGGGTCGGTGATCTGCAAGCGCACCTTGCCCTTGGTCTCCTTGCCGAACGACACCGTGCCCGTCACTTCGGCCAGCGTGCCCTTGTCCTTGGGCGTGCGGGCTTCGAACAGCTCGGCAACACGCGGCAAGCCGCCGGTGATGTCGCGTGTCTTCTGGCCTTCGACCGGAATGCGCGCCAGCACTTCGCCGGGCACCAGGTCTTGCCCGTCGCGAATCTGCACCAGCGAGCCGACGTGGAAGCCGATCGTCACCGAGTGGTCGGTGCCGGGAATCTTCACCTCGTTGCCGGCCACGTCGAGCAGCTTGACCTGCGGGCGCACCACCTTGGCCACGCCGCGGCGCTTGGAGTCGATCACGACCAAGGTCGACAAGCCCGTCACTTCGTCGAGCTGCTTGGCCACGGTCACGCCTTCTTCGACGTTCTCGAACCTGGCCTTGCCGGCGAACTCGGTGATGATGGGTCGTGTCAGCGGGTCCCAATTGGCGAGCACGGTGCCGGCCTTGATGTTCTGGTCCGGCTTGATGCTGAGCAGCGCGCCGTACGGCACCTTGTGGCGTTCGCGCTCGCGGCCGTGCTGGTCGGAGATGACGATTTCGCCCGAGCGCGAGATCACCACCAGCTCCTTCTTGGAGTTGGTCACGTAGCGCATCGTGGCGTTGAAGCCGATGTGCCCGTCCGACTTGGCGTCCACACTGGAGGCCACCGCCGCACGCGACGCCGCACCGCCGATGTGGAAGGTGCGCATCGTCAACTGCGTGCCCGGCTCGCCGATCGACTGGGCTGCGATCACGCCGATCGCCTCGCCCACGTTGATCAGCCCGCCACGGCCCAGGTCGCGGCCATAACACTTGGCGCAAATGCCGAAGCGCGTGCTGCAGGTCAGCGCGGTGCGAACCTTGACTTCGTCGACGCCCGCGGCTTCCAGGGTGTCGAGCACGTCTTCGTCGAGCATCTCACCGGCCTCCAGCAGCGTCTGCTGCGTTTCGGGGTGCTGCACTTCGGTGGCGGTCACGCGGCCGAGGATGCGGTCGCGCAACGATTCGATCACCTCGCCGCCTTCGACCAGCGCGCGCATGTTCATGCCGTTCTGCGTGCCGCAGTCGTTTTCGATCACGACCAGGTCTTGCGTCACGTCGACCAGGCGGCGCGTCAGGTAACCCGAGTTCGCCGTCTTCAACGCCGTGTCCGCCAGGCCCTTGCGGGCGCCGTGGGTCGAGATGAAGTACTGCAGAACGTTCAGGCCTTCACGGAAGTTGGCGGTGATCGGCGTCTCGATGATCGAGCCGTCCGGCTTGGCCATCAGGCCGCGCATGCCGGCGAGCTGGCGAATCTGCGCGGCGGAACCGCGCGCCCCGGAGTCGGCCATCATGTAGATGGAGTTGAACGACTCCTGCTCCACCTGTTTGCCGTGCCGGTCGGTGGTTTTTTGCTTGGACAACTGGCTCATCATGACCTTGCCGACTTCGTCGCCGGTCTTGCCCCAGATGTCGACCACCTTGTTGTAACGCTCGCCCGAAGTCACCAGGCCCGAGACGTACTGCTGCTCGATTTCCTTGACTTCCTTTTCAGCGCGCTCGATCAGGCCCGGCTTCTCTTTCGGCACCAGCATGTCGTCGATGCAGATCGAAATGCCGGCGCGTGTGGCCAGGCGGAAACCGGCCTGCAGCAGCTTGTCGGCAAACACGACGGTTTCCTTCAGTCCGCATTTGCGGAACGAGGTGTTGATCAGGCGCGAAATCTCTTTCTTCTTCAACGCCTTGTTGATGTTGGCGAACGGCAATCCCCTGGGCAGGATTTCGCTCAACAGCGCGCGGCCGACCGTCGTGTCCACCAGGCTGGTGGACGGCACGAACTCGCCGGTCTCCTTGTTCTTGGTGTACTCGGTCAGGCGCACGCTCACCTTGGCGGTGATCTCGACCTGGTTGTTGTCGAGCGCGCGGTGCACTTCGGCCACGTCGGAGAAGATGATGCCTTCGCCTTTGGCGTTGATGCGGTCGCGGGTGGCGTAGTACAGGCCCAGCACCACGTCTTGCGACGGCACGATGCTCGGCTCGCCGTTGGCCGGGAACAGCACGTTGTTGGAGGCCAGCATCAAGGTGCGGGCTTCCATCTGCGCTTCGATGGACAGCGGAATGTGCACCGCCATCTGGTCGCCGTCGAAGTCGGCGTTGAAGGCCGCGCACACCAGCGGATGAAGCTGAATGGCCTTGCCTTCGATCAACACCGGCTCGAAGGCCTGAATGCCCAGGCGGTGCAGCGTGGGCGCCCGGTTCAGCAGAACCGGGTGCTCCTTGATGACTTCTTCAAGAATGTCCCACACCACCGGCGTGCCGGCTTCGACTTCCTTCTTCGCCGCCTTGATGGTGGTGGCGATGCCCATGGCTTCCAGGCGCGAGAAGATGAAGGGCTTGAACAGCTCCAGCGCCATCAGCTTGGGCAAGCCGCACTGGTGCAGCTTCAGCGTGGGGCCGACGACGATGACCGAACGGCCCGAGTAGTCGACGCGCTTGCCCAGCAAGTTCTGGCGGAAGCGGCCGCTCTTGCCCTTGATCATGTCGGCCAGCGACTTGAGCGCGCGCTTGTTCGCGCCCGTCATCGCCTTGCCGCGGCGGCCGTTGTCCAGCAGCGAATCAACCGCCTCTTGCAGCATGCGCTTTTCGTTGCGCACGATGATCTCGGGCGCTTTCAGCTCCAGCAAGCGCGCCAGGCGGTTGTTGCGGTTGATGACGCGGCGGTACAGGTCGTTCAGGTCGCTCGTGGCGAAGCGGCCGCCGTCCAGCGGAACCAGCGGACGCAGGTCCGGCGGCAGCACCGGCAGCACTTCCATCACCATCCACTGCGGCTTGATGCCCGACTTCTTGAAGGCTTCCATGACCTTCAGGCGCTTGGAGTTCTTCTTGACCTTCAGCTCCGAGCCGGTCATGTCACCACGCAGCCGTTCGATTTCGGTGTCGAGGTCGATCTCGGCCAGCAGCTTGTGCACGCCCTCGGCGCCCATCAGCGCGATG
>JANORB010000128.1:0-42017 GCA_031415135.1 Methylibium sp. | reverse complement strand
TAAATCCACTGGAAACAAAGTAACTGCGAACGACTCTACGTACGCTCTCGCCGCTTAAAACCGGTGAGCTTCGCAACAGTTGGCCGATGGGCTGGGCCTGAGGGGTAACCTGAAGGCTGCGAAGTCATACACATGGGCTCGCGCTGGGATGGGTCACTCATCACAGGGCTAAATCAAGTGACTCGTGAAATGGGTAGCGTGCTGCTGCGCGACCCACGACATCAAAAACAAATCAGCCAGCTAAGCGTGTAGATCTGCCTGACGATGGCTTGCGGACGGGGGTTCGATTCCCCCCAGCTCCACCAGATGATGATTTGTTGATGACCCCAGATGATCGAAGCCCCCGAGTGGAACCACCGCTCGGGGGCTTTTTTCATGCCGGCGTCGAGCGGTCACGGCCCGGCGGAGCCCAACCCGATCGTGGCCTGGCCGGGCGTGGCGATGGCGGTTGATTTGCTCCAGAATGCGCAGGCCTTCCGCTGCCTGTGCGGGTACCGGGTGGCCGATGCAAGTGGCGGGTCCGGGCCCGCGAACCCAGGACACCCATTTGATGACCACCCTGCACGTCAACGGCCAGCGCCGTGATTTCGAAGCCGAGCCCGAGACCCCGCTGTTGTGGGTGCTGCGCGAGCAACTCGGGCTGACCGGCACCAGATACGGCTGCGGCATCGCGCAGTGCGGCGCCTGCACCGTGCACATCGACGGTGTGCCCACGCGCAGCTGCGTGCGCCCGTTGTCGACGCTGGCGGCGGGCGAAAAGATCGTCACCATCGAAGGCCTGTCGAGCGACGGCTCGCACCCGGTGCAAAAGGCCTGGGCCGCGCTCGACGTGCCGCAATGCGGCTACTGCCAGGCCGGCATGATCATGGCGGCCAGCGCCTTGCTCACGGCCAAACCGAAACCGACCGACGCCGACATCGACGCCGCGATGACCAACATCTGCCGCTGCGGCACCTACAACCGGGTTCGCGCCGCGATTCATGCGGCCGCGCAGGGCGGGGACCCCAAGCGCGCCGCGCCCGGCATCCAGCACATCGAAGGCAGCGCCTCTCAAGCAAATGTGGCTCTGCCACTTTGCTTTACCCCCTCGGGGGGCGGACGACGTACGTCGTCGGCCTGGGGGCGCTCATGAGCCACTCCCCCGCGCATGAAGACAGCACGGCGGGCGCCATCTCGCGCCGCCGCTTCCTCGGCGATTCGGCCGCGGCCGGTTTGGTGGTGGCGTTCCACATTCCGTTCGGCGGCCAGGCCGCCGCGCAGGCCACCGGTGCCGCCGCGCCCGAGATCAACGCCTGGGTGGTGGTGCAGCCCGACGACAGCGTGATCATCCGCATCGCGCGCTCCGAGATGGGCCAGGGCTCGCTCACCGGCCTGGCGCAACTGGTGGCCGAAGAACTCGACTGCAACTGGGCCCGCGTCCGGACCGAATACCCCACCCCCGGCCAGAACCTCGCGCGCGACCGCGTGTGGGGCAACTTCTCGACCGGCGGCAGCCGCGGCATCCGCGAGTCGCACGACGACGTGCGCAAGGGCGGCGCGATCGCCCGCACGATGCTCGTGCAGGCGGCGGCCGATGAATGGAAGGTGCCCGCCGCCGAGTGCCGCGCCGCCGGCAGCGTGGTCACGCACACGCCCTCGGGCCGCAGCACGAGCTACGGCAAGGTCTGCGCAGCGGCGGCCCGACTCACGCCGCCGAAAGCGGTGGTGCTGAAGGACCCGAAGGACTGGAAGATTGCCGGCAAGCGCCTGGCCCGTCTGGACACGCTCGACAAGCTGACCGGCGCACAGGTCTACGCCAGCGACCTGAAACTGCCGGGGATGCTGAACGCCGCGATCAAGGACTGCCCGGTGTTCGGCGGCAAGCTCAAGCGCTTCGATGCCGCAGCCACCTTGCGCCGCCCGGGCGTCAAAAAAGTGCTGCGGGTCGGCGACAGCGCGGTGGCCGTGATCGCCGACACCTGGTGGCGCGCTCAGAGCGCGCTCGATGCGCTGCCAATCGAATGGGACGAAGGCCCGAATGCGCGGGTCAACAGCGCCGGCATTGGCGCGATCCTCCAGGCCGGTCTCGATGCGCCCGAAGCGGTGGTGGGCAATTCGAATGGCGACGCAAAAGCGGCGATCGCGGCGGCGGCGCGCACGGTCGAGGCGGTGTACTCCTACCCGTACCAGAACCACGCGACGATGGAGACGATGAACGCCACCGCGAAGATCACGCTGTCGGCGAGCGGGGCACCCGAGCGCTGCGAAGTCTGGGCTCCAACTCAGAACGGTGAGGCCGCGCTGGCCGCCGCGGCCGAAGCGTCCGGCCTGCCACCGGCCAAATGCGAGGTCTACAAACAGCTACTGGGCGGAGGCTTCGGCCGGCGCGGCATGACCGACTACGTGCGCCAGGCCGTGGCCCTTGCCAAGGACATGCCGGGAACACCGATCAAGCTGATCTGGACGCGTGAAGAAGACATGCTGCACGGCCGCTACCACCCGATCACGCAGTGCAAGCTGCGCGCCGGGCTGGACGCGCAAGGCAAGCTCACCGCGCTGCACATGCGCATCTCGGGGCAGTCGATCCTGGCCAGCGTGGCGCCGCAGAACATCAAGGACGGCAAGGACCCGGTGGTGTTTCAGGGCCTGAATCCGCCCGGCCCCGAATCGTCGATCGGCTACAGCGTGCCGAACCTGCTGATCGACCACGCCATGCGCAACCCGCATGTGCCACCCGGCTTCTGGCGCGGCGTGAACCTGAACCAGAACACGATCTACCTCGAATGTTTCATCGACGAGATCGCGCACGCCAGCGGCCAGGACCCGCTGGCCTTGCGCCGCAAGCTGATGGCCGGCCACCCCAGGCACCTGGCGGTGCTGAACGCCGCCGCCGAGCGCGCCGGCTGGGGCACACCGGCGCCCAGGGGCGTGTTCCGCGGCCTCGCGCAGACCATGGGTTTCGGCAGTTATGTCGCGGCCTGCGCCGAGGTCTCGGTCAGTGACGACGGCAAGCTCAAGGTGCACCGCATCGTGGCCGCCACCGACTGCGGCCACGCCGTCAACCCGCAGCAGATCGAAGCCCAGGTCGAAGGCTCGTTCGCCTACGGGCTGTCGGCCGCGCTGTACGGCGAGTGCACCGTGAAGGGCGGGCGCATCGAGCAGGAAAACTTCAACACCTATCCGGCGCTGCGGATGAGCGACATGCCCCCGGTCGAGACTGTCGTGATGCCCTCGGGCGGCTTCTGGGGCGGTGTCGGCGAACCCACCATCGCGGTGGCGGCACCGGCGGTGCTGAACGCGATCTTCGCCGCCACCGGCAAGCGCATCCGCGACCTGCCGTTGAAGAACCACAGCTTGAAGAAGGCCTGATGCGAGGCAGCGTCAACAGGGTGCCGAGCGCGCGCGGCGTCGTGGCCATGCTGGCCCTGCTGCTTGCGGGGGCGAGCGTTGCCGTGGCGAGCGCCGACACCACGGCGGTGGCCGATCTACTGATCGTCGGTGATGCGATTCCCGAGTCGCTGACCCGCACCCCGGGTGACCCCGTGCGCGGCCGCGCCATCGTCGCCAGCCGGCAAAGCGGCCTGTGCCTGCTGTGCCACACCGGCCCGTTCCCCGAAGAGCGCTTCCAGGGCAAGCTCGCGCCCGACCTGGCCGGCGCCGGCGCGCGCTGGTCGCCCGGGCAACTGCGCTTGCGGCTGGCCGATGCGCGCCGGCTGAACCCGCAGAGCATCATGCCCGCGTACCACCGCACCGGTGGCCTGCAGCGCGTCGGCGCCGCCTGGGCGGGCCGGCCCTTGTTGGCGGCGCAGCAGGTGGAAGACGTGGTGGCGTTTTTGAGTACGCTGAAGGAGTGACCCCGCGATGAGCCAGCAACGCCCTCTGAAAACCGTGCAGCGCCGCGACCTGCTCGCGCTCGGCCTGGCCGCTGGCGCGATCGCCTGGGTGCGGCCAGCGCTTGCCCAGGCGCCAGACCTGCGGGCGGCGATCCGCGCCTATGCCGGCGACGCCCCGGTGCGCGCCGGCAAGGTCAGGCTCGACGTGGCGCCGCTGGTCGAGAACGGCAACACGGTGCCGATCAGCGTGACGGTGGACAACCCGATGACCGCGGCCGATCACGTCACCGGCATCGCCGTGTTCAACGAGCGCAACCCGCAGCGCGAGGTGGTGGAGTTCCAGCTCGGCCCGCGCGCCGGGCGGGCCGCCGTGTCCACGCGGATCCGCCTGGCCACGTCGCAGCAACTGGTGGCGGTGGCGCGGCTGAGCGATGGCACCTGCTGGTCGCACAGCGTGGATGTGGTGGTCACGCTGGCGGCGTGCATTGAGTAGCGGCGCCATGGCCCGCACCTTGATCACCGTCCCCAGCAGCGCCCGGCGCGGCGATGTCATCGAGCTTCGCTGCCTGATCGCGCACCCGATGGAAACCGGCTTTCGCCCCGGCGCGCAAGGCCAGGTGCTGCCGCGCAACCTGATCCGCCGCTTTGTCTGCCGCTACAACGACGAGCCGGTGTTCAGCGCCGATCTGCATGCTGCGGTCGCCGCCAACCCCTATTTCGCGTTCACGACGCTGGCCACCACCAGCGGCACCTTGCGCTTCAGTTGGGAAGGCGACAACGGCTTTGCGCAGACCGAGAGCGTGTCGATCAGCG
Source organism: Methylibium sp. (assembly GCA_031415135.1). Classification (GTDB taxonomy): domain Bacteria; phylum Pseudomonadota; class Gammaproteobacteria; order Burkholderiales; family Burkholderiaceae_C; genus LGRD01. The sequence continues at coordinate 37,392 of JANORB010000128.1, read as the reverse complement.
TCACATGAACGGCTCGCAAGCCCGGCGCATGGCGATCGGCCTGGCCGTGGGGCTGGTGCATTGCGCAGCGCCGGCGCAGCCGGGCGCCGATGCGCGCCGTTCGGGCTTCGACGACATGAGCCCGCAGACCCAGGCGATGCAGCGCGACGACGCGCAAAACCCCGGCCTGTTGTGGGTCCAGGACGGCGCCGCGCTGTGGGACCGCGCAGCCGGCGCCGCGGGCCAATCGTGCGCCGGCTGTCACGCGGACGCGGCGAGCGCAATGCGCGGCGTGGCGGCGCGCCACCCGGCTTTCGACGCGCGCACCAGCGGCCCGCTCAATCTGGCGCAGCGCATCAACGCGTGCCGCGAACGGCATCAGCAGGCCGCGCCGCTGGCGCCCGAAAGCCAGGAGCTGCTGGCGCTGGAGTCGTTCATCGCGCACCAGTCGCGCGGCCAGCCGATGGCGCCGCCAGCCGAGCCGCGGCTGCTGCCGTTTCGCGAGCGCGGGCAGGCGCTCTATCGGCAGCGCATCGGCCAGCTCGACCTGTCGTGCGCGCATTGCCACGACGAGCGCGCCGGGCAGCGCCTGGGCAGCAGCGTGATCCCGCAGGCGCATGCCAACGGCTACCCGGTCTACCGGCTCGAATGGCAGGGCCTGGGCTCGCTGCAGCGGCGCCTGCGCAATTGCATGGCCGGCGTGCGCGCCGAGCCGCACGCCCCAGGCGCGCAGGCACTCGTCGAGCTGGAGCTGTACCTGGCCTGGCGCGACCGTGGCATGCCGGTCGAGACACCGGCGGTGCGGCCGTGACTGACCGGATCGGGTGCGTGGTGATCGGCGCCGGTGTGATCGGGCTGGCGATCGCACGCGCGGTGGCCCAGCGCGCTGTGGAGACTGTGTTGCTGGAAGCCGAGCCGGCGTTCGGGCAAGGCGTGAGCGCACGCCACAGCGAGGTCATTCACGCCGGCCTGTACAGCCCGCCGGGCTGGCGCAAGACCGTCGCTTGCGTGCGCGGCCGGCGGCAGCTGGTGGCGTACGCCGCACAACGCGGAATCGCGCACCGCCGGCTCGGCAAGCTGGTGGTGGCCAACGGCGGCGCTGAAGACGCGCAACTCGAAAGCCTGATGCTCAGGGCCCGCGCCAATGGTGTCGAGGGCCTGCAATGGTTGACCGCTGCGCAGGCCAGGGCCATGGAGCCCGAACTGCGCTGCAGCGCGGCGCTGTTCTCGGCCGAGTCGGGTGTGATCGACTCGCACGCGCTGATGCTGAGCCTGTTGGGCGATGCGCAAGCGGCGGGCGCGGCCATCGTGTTCCGCACGCCGTTCGAGTCGGCCGAGCCGCTGGCCGGCGGCTGGCGGGTGCGCACCGGCGGGCCTGAGCCCACCGAGTTGCAGGCCGACTGGCTCGTCAACGCCGCCGGGTTGCAGGCGCAGGCGGTTGCGGCGCGCATCCAAGGCGGCGCGCCCGCGCGCATCCCGGCGCTGCACCGGGCCAAGGGCAACTACTTCAAGCTGCGGGGCAGGGTGCCGTTCCAGCGCCTGATCTACCCGGTGCCGGCGCCCGGTGGCCTGGGCGTGCACCTGACGCTGGACCTGCAAGGCCAGGGCCGGTTCGGCCCCGATGTGGAGTGGGTCGACGCAATCGACCATCACGTCGACCCGCGCCGCGGCGATGTTTTCTATGACGCGGTGCGGCGCTACTGGCCCGGCCTGCCGGATAACACGCTGGTGCCCGACTATTCCGGCATCCGCCCCAAGCTGTCCGGCCCCGGCGAGCCCGCGCGCGACTTCGAGATCGACACCCCGGCCGGCCACGGCCGGCCCGGCCTGGTGCAGCTGTTCGGCATCGAGTCGCCCGGGCTGACCGCCGCGCTGGCGCTGGCCGACGAGGTGGCGGCATGGGTCGCGTAGACTCGAATTCGCCATGACCGACCACCCCAGCCGCACCCTCGCCAGCTTCGCTTCGCAACTGCGATTCGATGACATTCCGGCGCCGGTGCAGCGCCGCGCCGAAGACTTGCTGCTCGACTGGTTCGGCTCGGCCCTGGCGGGCAAAGGCGCGCGGCCGGTCGAAACAGTAGCGCGCTTCGCGCAGGCCATGGGACCGCCCGACGGTGCGAGCGAAGTGCTGACCTCGCGCATCGGGTCCACGCCGATGTTCGCGGCGATGGTCAACGCCGCCGCGTCGCACGTTGCCGAACAGGACGACGTGCACAACGGCTCGGTGTTCCACCCTGGCGCGGTGGTGTTCCCGCCGGTGCTGGCGCTGGCGCAGGCCATCGGAGCGTCCGGCCGCGAGTTGCTGGCCGCGGCGGTGGCCGGCTACGAGGTCGGCATTCGGGTCGGCGAGTTTCTGGGCCGCTCGCACTACAAGACGTTTCACACCACCGGCACCGCCGGCACGCTGGCCGCCGCCGCGGCGGCCGGCCGAATGCTGCAACTCACGCCCGGGCAAATGCTGCATGCCTTCGGTTCGGCCGGCACCCAGGCGGCGGGGCTGTGGGAGTTCTTGCGCGATGCGGCCGACTCCAAACAACTGCACACCGCCAAGGCCGCCTCCGACGGGCTGATGGCCGCCTGGCTGGCGCGCGACGGCTTCACCGGCGCGCAGCGAATTCTCGAAGGCGCGCAAGGCATGGCCGCCGGCATGTCGAGCGACGCCGACCCGGCGCGCCTGACCGACCGGCTGGGCCAGCGCTGGGCATTGGCGGAGACCTCGTTCAAGTTTCACGCGTCGTGCCGCCACACGCACCCGGCAGCCGATGCCTTGCTCGCGCTGATGCGGGCCGAAAACCTGGGGGCCGAACAGATCGCCCGCGTCATCGCCCATGTGCACCAGGGCGCCATCGACGTGCTCGGCGCCGTGGTCGACCCGCAGACCGTGCACCAGGCCAAGTTCTCGATGGGCACGGTGCTGGGGCTGATTGCCGTGTTCGGCGCGGCCGGTGTGACGGAGTTCGATGCCAGCTTCCGCGACCCGCGCGTGCAAGCCTTCAGCGCCAAGGTGGCCATGGTGTTCGACGCCGGCGTGGATGCCGCCTACCCGCGGCGCTGGATCGGCAAGGTGACCGTGCACAGCACCGATGGCCGCGAGTGGCACGGCCGTGTCGACGAGCCCAAGGGCGACCCCGGCAACACGCTGAGCCGGGCCGAGATCCAGGCCAAGGCGCTGCGCCTGGCGCAGTACGGCGGCGCCGCCACCGAGGCCGAAATGACCGGCGCCTTTGCGCAGATCTGGAACCTGGCCGCGCTGGACACGGTGGGACGCTTGCTGCCCCGCATGGATCACCCCAACCGCCTGAGGACCACGCCGCGATGAACCCGCCCGACTCGTCCGGTACCCCGCTGCAACACAGCTGGCGCCTCACCCGCGCCGGCGCGCCGCTCGAAGCCGCGACCGAGCCGCTGCCCCAGCCCAGTGGCACCGAGGTGCTGCTGCGCGTGCGCGCCTGCGGTGTGTGCCACAGCGACCTGCATCTGGTCGATGGCTTTTTCGATCTCGGCCAGGGCCAGCGCCTGGACCTGGCCAAGGGCATGCCCTTGCCGCTGACGCTGGGGCATGAAATCGCCGGTGACGTGGTGGCCGCCGGCCCGCTGGCCGAGGGCGCGCCGCTCGGCCAGCCGCGTGTGGCCTACCCGTGGATCGGCTGCGGCGCCTGCCCGTCGTGCCGGCGCGGGGTCGAACAGCACTGCGACCGGCCGCGCGCGCTCGGTGTCAGCCGGCACGGCGGCTTCAGCGACCACGTGCTGGTGCCGCACCCGCGCTACCTGTTCGAGCACGGCACGCTGCCGCGCGCCTTTGCCGCAACGCTGGCCTGTTCGGGCCTCACCGCGTACAGCGCACTGCGCAAGGCCGCGCCCATCACGCACGACCAGCCGCTGTTGATCATCGGTGCCGGCGGTGTCGGCCAGGCGGCGATCTCGATTGCCTGCGCGATGTTCGGCGTGGGCCCGGTCGTGGCCGACATCGACCCCGCCAAACGCGAGGCGGCGCTGGCCGCCGGCGCCAGCGAGGCCGTCGACCCGCAAGACCCCCAAACCCAGGAGTTGCGCCGCCGCCTGCTGCGCCAGACCGACGGTGGTTTCGCCGCGGCGGTCGACTTCGTCGGCATGCCGGCCACCGCCGAGCTGGGCTTGTCGACCCTGCGCAAGGGCGGCCGGCTGATCGTCGTGGGGCTGTTCGGCGGTGCGCTGTCGCTGGCGCTGCCCACGCTGCCGCTGCGCGGCGTCAGTGTGGCGGGCTCGTACGTGGGCTCGCTCGACGAGATGGCGCAGTTGATGGCGCTGGCGCGCAGCGGCGTGATCGCACCGCTGCCGATCGAAACCCGCACGCTCGACCAGGTGCGGGCCACACTGGCCGACCTGCGCCAGGGCCGCATCCGCGGCCGCGCGGTGCTGCTGCCCTGAGCAGCCTTCGAACGTCGATTCCGGTGCTGCATCGCTGACTTTGAACCCGGCGCGGGCGGGCGGCAACTCAAACCTGCCGATCCATCCAACCTCAGGGGCACCAGCATGAACACCACGACCCAGCCCGTGTCGGGCAGCAGCCACCAGATTCGCTTCCAGTCACTCCACCACGAGGGCCGCGCGCTGGCCTTTCCGTGCGACGCCCACGGGCATGTGCATCTGGACGGGCTCAGCGACCGGGCGCGCCAGAACTACCTTTTCGCACGCGCCGTGGTCGGGCGCGAGTACGCCTACCCGGCGGTGCTGGCGCAGGACCTGCATTGAAAGACACAGAAGAACACCGCACGCACGCAGGCCATCGCAGGGTGTGGCCTACATCGATTCGACCAGCATCGCCCGGTACTCGTCCGCCGTGGCGATGCGCGGGTTGGTCTTGTGGCAGTGGTCGGCCAGCGCGCCGTCGATGACGCTGTCGAACCACGCTGGCTGCACCCCCATCTGCGCCAGCCCGGCGGGCAGGCCGAGCCTGTGGTTCATCGCCTGAATGGCCGGCGCAATCTCGTCGCTGCTGGCCAGCCCCATCGCCGCGGCCATGCGTGCCAGCCGGCGCTCCTTCAGCATCGATTCGGCCGGCGCGTTGAAGCGGATCACGGCCGGCAGGAACACCGCGTTGAGCGTGCCGTGGTGCAGGCGCGGGTTCTTGGCGCCGAGCGAATGGCTCAGCGAATGCACCGCGCCCAGGCCCTTCTGGAATGCCAGCGCGCCCTGCACCGAGCTGCTCATCATCTGCAGCCGCGCGTCGCGGTCCTGGCCGTCGCGGGTGGCGCGTTCGATGTGGGCCCAGCCGCGCGCCAGGCCATCCAGCGCAATGCCGTCGGCCGGTGGGTTGAAGGGCGGCGCCATGAAGGTTTCCATGCAGTGCGCCAGCGCGTCCATGCCGGTGGCGGCGGTCAACAGCGGTGGCAGGGCCAGGGTCAACTCCGGGTCGCAAATCGCGGCCCGCGGCATCAGGTGCCATGAATGAAAGCCGAGCTTGCGGCCGTCGTCGACGATGACGATGGCGCCGCGCGCCACCTCGCTGCCGGTGCCGGCGGTGGTGGGCACCGCGATCAGCGGCACGCAGGCGTCGCTGATCTTCGGGCTGCCGCCGTCGATGGTGGCGTAGGTCTTGAGCGGGCCCGGGTGGCGCGCCGCGATCGCCACACCCTTGGCGCAGTCGATGGCCGAGCCGCCACCCACCGCAATCAGGCCGTCGCAGCCGTTTTCATCGAAGGCCCGGGTGGCCGCGCGCACCGCCGCTTCGTTCGGGTTCGGCGGCGTGCCGTCGTACACCGCGCCGCGCATGTCGGCCGGCAACGCGGCCAGCAGCGTGTCGAGCACGCCGGCTGCGCGCACACCGGCGTCGGTGACGATCAACGGCCGCTTGATGCCCACCCGCTCGCACTCAGCGGCCAGCAGTTTGCGGGCGCCGAACTCGATGTTGATGTGGGTCAGGTACTGGATCAGGGCCATGCGGGTCTCCCTTGTCAAAACCGGTAACTCGGGTCGATGCGATCGACGGCGCGTTGCAGGGCATCGAACGCGTCCTGGCCGCCGCCGTATTTTGGGTTGAAGTTGAGCGAGTCGCGCACGCAGCCCGCCAGCACCGCGTCGGCGATCGGTATCGGCTCGCCGATCGAATGGGTTGCCACCTGCACCTCGCAGGCGCGGTTCAGCAGCCACATCAGCGACAGCGCGTTGGGCAGGCTGAAGCCGATCGCGACCGGCCCGTGGTTGCGCAGCAGCAGCACCGGCTTGTCGCCGGCGCTGGCGAGGATGCGTTCGCCTTCTTCCCGGTGCACGGTGATGCCTTCGAAGTCGTGGTACGCCACCTTGCCGAACAGCTGGGCCGAATAGAAGTTCGAAAACGACAACCCCTGCCGGCTGCAGCACACCGCCATCGTGGCCGTGGTGTGCACATGCATCACGCAGTGGGCGTTGGGCAGCGCGGCGTGGATCGCGCCATGGAACGTGAAGCCGGCCGGGTTGATGGGCCAGTCGGAGTGGCCGATGATGTTGCCTTCGAGGTCCACCTTCACCAGGTTGGAGGCGCGCACCTCGCTGTAGTGCAGCCCGAACGGGTTGATCAGGAAATGTGCCTCGGGCCCCGGCGCGCGCAGCGAGATGTGGTTGTAGATCAGCTCGGTCCAGCCCAGGTGGTCGAAGATGCGGTAAGCGGCGGCGAGTTGCACGCGCGAGTCCCATTCGGCGGGGCTGAAGCGGTCGGGGCGGACGAACGGGTGGTGGCCGGCGGTACTCATGGAAGCTCCTCGATCGATGCGCCGTTCTTGCACGCCGTTGCGGCACGGCGGATGTGGCGGTGCCAGGCCCCATTGTGCCCAGCCCGATTCGGCGACACTGCACGCCCAGGCGCCGCCGGCTGCGCCATCGCCAAGGAGCCCCATGGAAGCCATCGTCTTTTCTGTTCAGGACCAGGTTGCCACGCTGACGCTGAACCGGCCCGCCCAGCGCAATGCGTTCGACGAGGTGATGAAGCGCGAACTGGCGCAGGCGGTGCGCCAGGTGCGGGCCGACCGCGACGTGCGCGCGCTGGTGCTCACCGGCGCCGGCGGGGTGTTCTGCGCCGGTGGCGACATTCGCGCCATGCAGGGCGCCGAGCACGACAGCGCCGGCTGGCGCGACCGCATGGGGCAGGTGCGCGAGTTCATCCAGCCGCTGATCGAGCTGGACCGGCCCGTCATCGCCGCGGTCGACGGCGCGGCCTTTGGTGGCGGCTTCAGCCTGGCCTTGACGGCGGACTTCATCCTCGCCTCGCCCAGTGCCCGCTTCTGCATGTCGTTCCTGCGCGTCGGCCTGGTGCCGGACTGCGGTGCGTTCTACACGCTGCCGCGCGTGGTCGGTGCGCAGCGGGCCAAGGAGCTGATGCTGTCGGCGCGCGAGATCGACGTGCACGAGGCCTATCGGCTGGGCATCGTGATGGAGATCCACCCGCCGGACGACCTGCTGGCGCGCGCGCAGGCGCTGGCGGCCAGCCTGGTGCACGCCAGCCCGGCGGCGCTGAGCATGACCAAGCGCGCGCTGGCGGCCTCGCTGCACAACGACCTGAACGCGCTGCTGGAGATCGAGGCCAATGCGCAGGCGGTGGCGTTCGGGACTGCGCAGCACCGCGACGCGGTGAGCCGGTTCCTCAGCAAGCAGCCGGCGCAGTTCAAATGGCCGAGCTGAACTTCGAATCGGTGTCCGATCAGATCGCCCGCCAGTGCGCGGCGCGCCCGCAGCAGGTGGCGCTGGTCGAGTCGGGCCGGGTCGTGCGCTACGCTGAACTGGGGCAGCGGGTGGACCAGGTGGCGGCGAGCCTGCAGCGCGATGGCATCGAGCCGGGCGACTCGGTGGCGCTGTGCGCCACCAGCACGCTGGAGTTCGCCGTCGCGATGCTGGGCGTGCTGCGGTGCGGCGCGGTCGTGGTGCCGCTGCCCACCAGCGCCACCGCGCCGGTGCTGGCCGGCCTGTTGCACGATTGCGATGCCAGGCTGCTGTTCCTGGATGCGGGCATGGCTGCGGTGCTGGCCCCGCTTCCGCTGCAATCGACCCTGGCCTGCGTCACGCTCGACGGGTCGCCCGGCGGCGTGGCGCTGGCGGCGTGGCTGGCAGCCGACGGCAGCGAGGTGCGGCCGGCGCCGCGTTCGAGCGACGATGCCTTCAACATCATCTATTCATCGGGCACCACCGGCGCGCCCAAGGGCATCGTTCACCCGCAGGGTTTGCGCACTGCGCAGGTCGGGCGCTCGGCCATGCTGGGTTACGGCGCCGACTCGGTCACGCTGCTGGCCACGCCGCTGTATTCCAACATCACGCTGACCGGTTTTTACCCGACGCTGGCGCTGGGCGGCACCGTGCTGCTGATGCCGAAGTTCGACGCCGCCGAGTACCTGACGCTGGCGCAGCAGTGGCGCGCCACGCAGACGGTGCTGGTGTCGGTGCAGTACCAGCGCCTCCTTGCCCACCCCGGCTTCGATGCCTGCGACCTGTCGTCGTTTCGAATGAAGATCGCCGTCGGCGCACCGTTCCCGGCACGGTTGAAATCCGACGTGCTGCGGCGCTGGCCCGGCGGGCTGGTCGACCTGTACGGCCTGACCGAAGGCGGCGGCACCTGCGTGCTGATGGCGCACGAACACCCGGACAAGCTGCACACCGTCGGCCGGCCGGTTGCCGGCCACGACGTGCGCATCATCGACGAGCAGGGCCACCAACTGGCGCCGGGGCTGACCGGCGAAATCGTCGGCCATTCGCCCATCATGATGAGCGGCTACCACAAGCTGCCGGGGGCCACACGGGCCGCCGAGTGGCGCGACGCTTCAGGCAAGCGCTACATCCGCACCGGCGACGTGGGGCGCTTCGACGCCGACGGTTTCCTGGTACTGCTCGACCGCAAGAAAGACATGATCATCTCGGGCGGCTTCAACGTCTATCCAAGCGACATCGAAGCGGTGCTGGCCCGGCATGCCGACGTGGCCGAGGCGTCGGTGGTGGGCGTGCCGTCCGAGCGCTGGGGCGAAACGCCGGTGGCCTTCGTGGTGCCGCGGGCCGGCGCCGCGCGCGATCCGAACGCGCTGATGGCGTGGGTCAACGCGCGGGTGGGCAAAACCCAGCGCATTGCCGCCGTCGAGCTGGTGGATGCGCTGCCACGCAGCGGCGTCGGCAAAGTGCTCAAGCGCGAGCTGCGCGACGCTTACCGCGCCGAAGCAGCGATCACACCGCCACCGGCGCCTTGATGGCCGGGTGGTGTTCGTAGCCCACGAACTCGAAGTCTTCGAACCCGTAGTCGAAGATCGAATCGGGCCGCCGCTTGATCGACAGCGTCGGGTAGGCCAGCGGAGCGCGCGACAACTGCAGCGCCACCTGCTCGCTGTGGTTGTCGTAGAGGTGGCAATCGCCGCCGGTCCAGATGAAGTCGCCCAGGCCCAGGTCACATTGCTGCGCGAGCATGTGCGTCAGCAGCGCGTAGCTGGCGATGTTGAACGGCACGCCGAGGAAAATGTCGGCGCTGCGCTGGTACAGCTGGCACGAGAGCCGGCCGCCGGCGACGTAGAACTGGAACAACGCGTGGCACGGCAACAGCGCCATCTTCGACAGCTCGGCCACGTTCCATGCGCTGACGACGATGCGGCGCGAATCGGGGTTGGTCTTGAGCTGCTTCACCACCTCGGCGATCTGGTCGATGTGGCCACCGTCCGGCGTGGGCCAGGAGCGCCATTGCACGCCGTACACCGGGCCCAGGTCGCCGTTCGGCGCGGCCCATTCGTCCCAGATGGTCACACCGCGCTGCTGCAGCCAGCGTGCATTGCCGTCGCCGCGCAGGAACCACAGCAGCTCCAGAATGATCGCCTTGGTGAACAGCTTTTTGGTGGTGACGAGCGGAAAGCCCTGGTTCAGGTCAAAGCGCATCTGGTGCCCGAACACGCTGCGTGTGCCGGTGCCGGTGCGGTCGCCCTTGGCCACGCCATGCGCATGCACATGGCGCATCAGGTCTTCGTACTGGCTGCGGATGGGGCGGGACGCATTCAACTCAGTAGGCTCCAAAGAGGGTGTCCAGCGCTTCCTGGACCAGCGCGCGGCTGTCGCGCAGATTGGCCACCGGCTTGCGCAGTTCGCTCAAAGGCACAGCGCCGATGGCCGCAGTGTCCAGCACCACGCTGTCGCGGGTCACCATCAACAGGGGATTCAGGTTTCGCGCGCGGGCACCGAACGCAGCCTCCCGACGCAACGGGATCAGCACCCGCGTGGTCAGGCCGTCGATGAAATCGTTCTGGACATCGACAAAGTAGGGCGTTTGCCTGCGCTCGGAAGCTTCAGGGTTTGCGAACACATCGAAGCGCGCCACGAACTCAGCGCCCCTTCATGAAGGTTCGGTACTTGGCGAGCGGCAAGCCCTCATGCTCGATGCGGGCGTTGTAGTCGGCAATCGCCTGCTTGTTGTCCTCGTTCCAGCGCGCCCAGTAGCGGCGCCGCACCTCTTCGGCCAGCAACGCATCGACCGTCTGCGAAATGTTCATGCCCAGCTCGCGCGCCATGTCGAGCACTTTGCCATTGAGGCTCAGATTGGTCGGGCGCTTGGGGGACGGGTCGGTGCGCAACATCAACGATCTCCATGATTCATGCGCATGAATTATGCCCGACCGAATCCCCTGCGCTGCGGCGCTCGCAAAAAAGTGCGGGCGCTTCGCCCGCACTCGCGGCCGTCGGGCGCGTCAGGCCGGTTCGCGCAGGAAAATCTCGACCCTGCGGTTCTTCGCGCGGCCGGCATCGCTGGTGTTGTCGGCCACCGGTTCGCGCTCGCCGCGGCCGGCGGTCTCCACCCGCGTGCCCGCCACGCCACGGCTCACCAGGTAGTCGCGCACGCTTTGCGCGCGGTCGACCGACAAGGGGTTGTTGGTCGCTTCCGACCCCGTGCTGTCGGTGTGGCCGATGATGTTGATGCGCGCGTTCGGGTCATCGCGCAGGCTGTTGGCAAACGGGTCCAGCACGCTCCGCATCGCGGGCCGGATGGCGGCGCTGCTGACATCGAAGGACACGTCGTTCGGGATGTTCAGCTTCAACTGGTTGTCACTGGTGCGGCTGACCTCGACACCGGTGCCGCGCGTGGCCTGCTCCATCGCCACGCGGCGGTCTTCCTGGCGCTTGGACCACAGGTTGCCGGCCACGGCGCCGAGCGCGCCGCCCACCACCGCGCCGGTGCCCGCCTTGCCGCCGGTGGCCGAGCTGAGCACGGCGCCCGCCACGGCGCCGATGCCGGCTCCCTTGGCGGTGCCTTGCTGGCGCTCGCTCATGCTCTCGCAGCCCGTCATCAGCAGGGCGGCGGCGGCAACGGCACACAGCGTGCCGCGAATCGTCGAATGGTTTGTCATGTGGATCTCCTGAAATGAATGGGTGGCGGGCACAGTGCCTGCGCCTCCAACATTGTCCCGACAGGCGACATGCCTGGCTGTAGGAAAACGCAACCTGCGACTGTCGGATGACATCGTCGGCCCGGGTTGCGGCATCAGCGGTCGAACTGCAGCGCCGCCAGCCGCGCGTACAAGCCGCCCGATTCGCTCAGCTGCGCGTGGGTGCCGGTCTCGACGATCTCGCCGGCCTCCAGCACCACGATGCGGTCGGCCCGCTGCACCGTCGACAGCCGGTGCGCGATCACCAGCGTGGTGCGGTCCTTCATGGCCGACTCCAGCGCGGCCTGCACCATGCGTTCGCTTTCGGCATCGAGCGCGCTGGTGGCCTCGTCCAGCAGCAGCAGCGGCGGGTTTTTCAGCATCGCGCGCGCGATCGAGACGCGCTGGCGCTGGCCGCCCGACAGGCGCACGCCGCGCTCGCCCAAAAATGTTTGGTAACCCTCAGGCAGCGCGCTGATGAAGTCGTGCGCAAACGCGGCCGTGGCGGCGGCCACCACCTCGGCATCGCTGGCGGCGGGCTTGCCGTAGCGGATGTTCTCCATCGCATTGGCCGAGAAAATCACGCTGTCCTGCGGCACGATGCCGATGCGGTCGCGCAAGGCGTCCAGCGTCACGTCCTTCACCGGCACGCCGTCCAGCACCACGCGCCCCTCGGCCACATCGTAAAAGCGCAGCAGCAACTGGAACACCGTGCTCTTGCCGGCGCCGCTGGGCCCCACCAGCGCCACGGTTTCGCCGGGGGCAACGGTCAGGTTGAAGTGCGACAGCGCCGCCGTGCGCGGCCGCGACGGGTAACGAAACGTCACATCTTCGAGCGCCACCGACGAGCCGCCGCGCGTGGCCGCCAGCGCCACCGGCCGCGGCGGCGACGCGATCGGCGACTGCGTGCCCAGCAACTCCATCAGGCGCTCGGTGGCGCCGGCCGCGCGCAGCAGGTCGCCATACACCTCGGCCAGCACCGCCACGCCGCTGACCAGGATGATCACGTAGACCACCGTCTGCCCCAGGTGCCCGGCCGAGATGTCGCCGCGGATCACCGCCTGCGTGCCCTGGTACAGCCCCCACAGCAGCGCGCCGAACGTGGCGGTGATGATGAAGCCCACCAGCATCGAGCGCATGCGGGTGCGCTTGATCGCGGTGCCGAACGCGTTGGCGGTCGACGCGTCGAAGCGTTGCGCCTCGCGCTGTTCGCCGTTGTAGCTTTGCACCACCGGAATCGCGTTCAGCACCTCGGCCGCGATCGCGCTGGAGTCGGCCACCCGGTCTTGGCTGGCGCGGCTGAGCTTGCGGATGCGCCGGCCGAAGTACAGCGACGGCAGCACCACCAGCACCAGGATGCCCAGCACCTGCGTCATCACATACGGGTTGGTGACGATCAACATCGCCATCGCGCCGATCCCCATCACCGTGTTGCGCAGGCCCATGCTGAGGCTGGAGCCAACGACGGTCTGCACCAGCGTGGTGTCGGTCGTCAGGCGTGACAGCACTTCGCCGGTCTGCGTGGTCTCGAAGAACTCCGGGCTCTGCTTCACCACATGCGCATACACCGCGTTGCGCAAGTCGGCCGTGACCCGTTCGCCCAGCCAGGTGACCATGTAGAAGCGCAGCGCCGAGAACAGGCCGAGCGCCGCGCCCACGCCGAACAGCGCAAAGAAGTGCTCGCGCAAGGCCATCACGCGGGCTCCGGGGTCGGTGGCGACCAGGCCCTGGTCGATCAGCGATTTGAGGGCAATCGGGAACACCAGCGTGCTGACCGCGGCCAGCACCAGAAAGGCCACGGCCAAGACGATGCGGCCGCGGTAGGGATGAAGAAAAGGCAACAAGCCACTGAGTGAACGGACGTTCTTGGCGGGGGCGGGAGTGGTCATCCGGCAAGTCTAGGGGCAAGGTGCCGGGCCATCGTGCGTGGGCCGGAAAGCTTGTCTTGCGCGAACCGCAACGTTCGCCATCGCACAGACAACGCAAGCAGGTCGGCCGAAGATGGCCGTTCGCCGGCACCCAGGCTGCGGCCGATGGCTGCGCGGGCAAGGCCCATCGACAAGTTGACGCAGTCCAAGCATGAACCTGACGCGAGTGATGGTGGTCGATGACAACGAGATGTTCATTGAAATGGCGCGCTTCGTGCTGACCGCGGCCGCCTACGTCGTCGAGACCGCCAGCGATGCGAGCCATGCGCTGGCGCAGATCCCGGTCTTCCGGCCCGATCTGATCTTGATGGACATCCAGATGCCGGTCATGGACGGCGTCGAACTGACGCGGCGCCTGAAGGCAGATCCGGCGACCCGGCACATCGTGGTCGTGGCCTTCACGGCGTATGCGGTCAAGGGCGATGAACTTCCACTTCGGGCTGCCGGCTTCGACGGTTACATCGCCAAGCCGGTGGATGTCATGACCTTGGCCGCCCAGGTCCGGTTCTGGCTCGAGGGGCCCGAGAGCGCGCGTGGCAGCCACTTCGTCTGGCCATGACGGGCGGCGATCGGCCGGCATTGAATGCGGCCGCCCCGCCGCCCACGGGAATCCGGTCGTGGCGGCTGGCGCTGGTGTTTCTGACGCCGATGGCGGCGGGTCTGTTCACGTTTCACGAGCTTGGTTCGCTGTGGAGTGCCAGCCATGAATTGAGCGCGGGGCACGCCGCCGAAAGGAGCATCGAGGCCTTGTTTTCAACGCTCAAGGATGCCGAGACCGGGCAGCTTGGCTACCTGCTGACGACCGACCGGGCCTACCTGAAGCCCTTCGCAGACGCGCTCGCGGCGCTGCCGCTCGAAACCGCGGAAGTCACCCAATCGATCGCCGCGAATCACCCCGAACTGCTCGGCTCCATCGGTGAAATGAAGCGCCTGATCGATGAGAAGTCAGCCGAGCTTGCGCGCACGCTGGTCTTGGCCGAGCAGGGGCAACACGGCGCGGCGCTCAGCATCGTTCGTGGCGACCAGGGCAGGCGGGCCATGAGCGCCATCCGCGCGCTCGTCGTCAGCGTTCAAGCCGCCATCGACGCGGACTTCAGCGCCGCAACGGCGCGCATGAGGACGCTCGAGTCCCGCTCGACGTGGGCGCTGGGGGTCACGCTGGCGAGCACGCTGTTTCTGATCGCGATGCTGCGGCGAACCCAGATCAACGCAACCCAGGCGCGCGAGCAGCTGGAGCGGGAAGCGGTGCGCCGCAGCGCGGCCGAGGGCGGCCGCGCACTGGCGCGCCGGCTTGAATTCGAAGCGCGACGCGACGCCGGCGAGGCGGTCGAAAGGCGTCGCGCCGCCGAACAGAACCTGACCGTCAGCGAGCGCAACCTTTCGGTCACCCTGGCCAGCATTGGCGCCGGCTTCATCGCCACCGACCGCGAGGGCCGCGTCACGCGCATGAACGCCGTTGCCGAGCAGATCACCGGCTGGAGCCAGGCGAATGGCCGCGGCCGGATCTTGTGGGAGGTGTTCGATCGGGAGGACAAGCCCGCCGACCCCGCATCGGCGAATCCGGTGGACCTGATGGCCGGGCAAGGCATGACGGTGGAGACCATCCAGCACGTCGTTGCGACCTCGCGTGGCGGTGTTCGTTCGGCGCTGGAAGTCCAGACCGCGGTGACGCGCCAGGACGACGGCGCGCTGCAAGGTGCGGTGATGGTGTTCAGGAATGCCACCCGCGAAGTCCGCGCGGAGGCCGAGTCGACCCGCCTGGCGGCCATCGTCGCGTCATCCACCGATGCCGTCATCAGCAAATCCCTCGATGGGCACATCACGACCTGGAACCAGGCCGCACAAGCCCTGTTCGGCTACAGCGCCGAAGAGGCCATCGGCCAACCGGTCCAGATGCTGATTCCGCAGCACCGTGAAGACGAGGAGATGTGCATCCTTGCCGATCTCGCGCGCGGCGCTGCGGTGCCTGCGTTCGATACCGTGCGGCGCACCAAGGGCGGTGGCCTGGTCCACGTGTCGGTGGCCATCTCGCCGATCCGTGACGCGCAGGGGCACGTCGTCGGGGCCTCGAAGATTGCCCGTGACATCACTCGCCGGCGCGAGGCAGAGGTGGCGCTGCATGTCAGCGAGGCACGCCTGCGGTTCGCGCTCGATTCAGCGCAAATCGGAAACTGGGATCTGGACCTGCGCACGGGCAAGGCGCAGTGCTCGCTTCGGCACGACCGCTGCTTCGGCTACGAGACGCCGCAGGCCGACTGGAACTTTGACCGGTTCGAGCAGCACGTGCATCCGCAGGACCGCGTTGAAGTGGTGCAGAGGTTCAGGGCCGCGCTGGACCAAAGCGCGGACTGGCGGCTGGAATGCCGGGTGGTCTGGCCCGACGCGAGCATCCACTGGATCCGCGTGCACGGCAGCCGCATCGAGGAAGGCGGCGGCGCCTCGCGCATGCTGGGGATCGTCATGGACATCACCGAACACAAGCAGGCCGAAGACGCCCGCTTGAGGTCGCACCAGCTGGAGGCGGAGAACCGCCAGTTTCAGGAGGCGAGCCGGCTCAAGAGCCAGTTCCTGGCCAACATGTCGCATGAGTTGCGCACACCGCTGAACGCCATCATCGGGTTTGCCGAACTGATTCACTCCGGCGCCGTGCAAGGCGACCCGAAAAAGGAGCGGCTCTTCGTGGGCCACATCTGCACCAGCGGGCGCCATCTGCTGCAACTGATCAACGATGTGCTCGACCTGTCGAAGGTCGAGGCGGGCAAGTTCGAGTTCTTTCCCGAACCGGTCGACCTCGCCGCGCTGGTCCGCGAGGTGGGTGACATTTTGCAGACATCGGTGCTGCGAAAGGATATCCGCCTGGCGGTCGACATCGAGCCAGGATTGGGCCGCGTGGTGGTCGATCCGGCCCGCCTCAAGCAGGCGCTGTACAACTACCTGGCCAACGCCATCAAGTTTTCAGCCGACGGTGGCCGGATCCAGGTGCGGGCCCTGGCCGACGGGCCGACGCGGTTCCGCATCGAGGTCGAGGACCACGGCATCGGCATCGCAGCGGCCGATGTGCCGCGCTTGTTCGGCGATTTCCAGCAGCTGGACGCGGGCTTCAGCCGGCTGCACCAGGGAACCGGGCTGGGCCTGGCGCTGACGCGCCGCATCGTGCGGGCCCAGGGCGGAGACGTCGGCGTGCGCAGCACGCTGGGGCAGGGCAGCGTGTTCCACCTCGTGCTCGATCGTGTGCTGGTCCCGACCGCGCCGGCCGCGAACACCGAGCCGGTGCTGCTCGCCGCGCCGCCCGGGCCTGGATCGCGCAGGGTCCAGGAACGCCGCAGCGCCGGCGCCAGCACGGAGGCAGCGTCGCCGGCCGAGCCCCCGTTGACGGCCCCGCATGCACGCGCATCATGAAACAGCAACGCGTTTTGATCATCGACGACAACGACCTGAACATCCAGCTGGCGACGTTCGTGCTGGGCCACGCGGAGTTTGCGGTCGGCTCGGCCGCCGACGCCAGGCAAGGCTTGCTGCGGATCGCGGAATTTCGACCCGACCTGATCCTGATGGACATCCAGATGCCCGACATGGACGGCCTGACGCTCACCCGCCGCCTGAAGGCCGACCCGACGACCCGGCACATCGTCGTGGTTGCCTTCACCGCCTACGCGATGAAGGGCGACGAAGCCAAGATGCGATCCGCCGGGTGCGACGGCTACATTGCCAAGCCGATCGACATCGGGACGTTCGCACAGAAGGTGCGTTCGTGCATGGGGCCCAAGACGAACGGCGACGCGCGCGGCTTTGAAGCCCCGCCGTGAACGGCAGGCTCAGGTGCCGCTCGACCGGGGTTGGCGCTATATGTCGAGCCGACCCGAATAACCGGTCATCTCCAGATACCCGAACCCCACCCGCCGCCCAGCGCCATCGCGCAACTCGCTCAAGCCTTCCCAGTAGATCGCGCCGGTGCTGGCGCGGCTGTCGAGTTCCTGGTTGTCGAGCAGTGACTTGACAGTGAACGGCCCGGCGGGTGTTTCAACCCGCCACTCCACCGGATACACGGCGCGCGAGCTGGCGCTGGCCCAGGTGCGGCCCGGGGTCCAACGCACCTCGTCGGGCTCGAAGTTGCGCGCCGGCCCGCCTGCGGCGCGGAAGCTGCCGCCCGCGTACACGCTGCTGCCATCGGCGCGGCGCAGGCGGAACGCGGTGAGGGCGCCGCCGTCCAGCAGGTTCATGCCGATCCAGTCCCAGCCGACGGCCTGCGGGTCGAGCAGCGTGTCGCTCCATTCATGGTCGAGCCAGGCGCGGCCATGGACCGCTTCCGCTCGGCCATCCATTTGCAGCGTGCCGGCGACGGTCAGCTGCGGCTGGCTGTAGTAGTGGCTGGCTTGTGCGGGCAGCGGGCCCTTGCGCGACAAGCCGTCCACGCCTTGCAGCAGCAGCGGCTGCGTGGCGCTGAACTGGAAGTCGAAACCGAAACCGGCGCTGTCGCTGGGAATTTGCGCGCTGTAGACGCTGGTCTCGGCCGGGCCGCTGCGGCTGATGCGCCAGTCGCGCAGCAGCACGCGCGTGTCGCCTTCGTCGGCGCCGGCAATGCCGAAGCCGCCGCGGGCGATGCGCTGGTCGTGCCGCAGCCGGCGCTGGGCCAGGTCGGTCAGCGCGGCATGCGCAAAGACCAGCTGGGTGGCGGCAAAGCGGCTGGGGTGCTGGGCGGGCACAGCGGTGCGCGAGCGAAAGAACGTGATCTGGAAGCCGTGGCGCGGTGGCGCATCGGCAGTTGCCTCAGACGCGGTGTGCAGCAGGCCGGTCACGTACCACCACTCGGTGCGCGTGCCGGGGTGGGCGCCGAAGTCGACCGGGAATTGCAGGCGGCGCGGCCGCACTTCGCCGGCCTGGGCGGGGAGCCCGCCGGGCAGGCCGGCCAGAGCGAACAACAGCGCGCGTCGGTGCATGGCGTGGAGCATCGCACAGCGCTGCCACAGGCGCCGGGCCACGCTGACCGACAATCCGATGTTGCGGGTTTGCCCGCCGTGCACCGCGCCGCCGCCCCGACATGACCGAATTTTTCATTCCCGCCGATTTTGATTTCGGCCAGCAGTTCGAACTGGTCACGCTGCAACGCGCCATGGCGCTGGAGCCCGAGCGCGCCGTGCTGTCGATGCAGGTGGAAGGCTCGATGCTGCTGACGCAGATGCAGGGCAGCGGCGTCAGCGCCTACCAACAGCGCATCGAGCTGCCGGTGGACCGGCGCCTGGGGCTGCGCGTGCAGGGCCATTGCAGTTGCCCGATGGGCTTCAATTGCAAACACGTGGCGGCGGCGTTGATGGCGTTCGAGGCGCACCAGATCCGCCAACACAAGAATCGCGCGGCCGGCCTGGCCGACCCGCTGTTGAAGCCGGCCTCCAACGGGGCCATGCGCTTGCCGGTGGCCGCGCCGCCACCCGCGCGTCGCCCCGCCGGCGCCGAGCTGCCGCCACCGCTGACGGCCTGGCTGGCCGAGCTGGCGGCGGTGCCCGATGGGGGCGCGCCCGCACCGGCCGCGCCCGATGCGGCCAAGCCGCCGGTCAAGCAGCTGATGTACGTGCTCAGCGCCCACGGCACGCAGCTGCAGTTGCGCATCCACCTCGGCAGCCTGCGCCGCACCGGCGAGCCGGGATCGCACCACGCGCACACCTCGTCGGTGGCCGACCTGCTGCGCAACCAGCCGACCTACCTGCTGGCATCCGACGGCGCCGCGCTGGCCGCGCTGCTGCCGCTGGCCTTGCAGGCGATCACCTCGCACATCGTCTTGAGCGGGCGACACGCCGGCGGCGCGTTGCGCGCGTTGCTGGCCACCGGCCGCGTGTGGCTGCTCAGGCATGCGGGTGATCCGCTCGCGTCGCCGCCCGGCCCGGCCGCGCGCTGGATCGACGAGCCGCTGCCGTTGGCACTGCAATGGCAGGCCGACACCAGCGGCCTGTGGCGCACCCACTGGCGCGGGCCGCTGGGGCAGGAGCTGGCGCTGGTGCTGCTGCCCGAGCCGCATGTGCTCGACACCGATGCCGCCACGTTGCAGCCTGCCACGCTGACCGATGCCTCGCTGCCCGGCGCGGTGGCCGACTGGCTCACGCGCATGCCCGCGGTGCCGGCGCAGGTGCTGCCGCAGTTCATCGAACGCTTGCAGCGCAGCACCGACGCGCGCCACATCCGCGTGCCGTTGCCGCACACGCTTGCGCAAGACGGCGGCCGGCTCGGCGCGGTGCCGCTGGTGCCGGTGCTGCGCTTGAGCACCGTGGTCGACGTCAGCTCCGAGGCGATGCTGCACTACCGCTACGGCTCGGCCGCGTCGCGCAGCACCACCTTGCGCCAGGCGTCGGCCCAACTGGTGCTGCGCTACGCGCCGCAGGGCGCGGCGCCGGTGGAGTTTCATGTGCCGGTGGCCACTGCGGCGAGCGCCTTCGTCGAACTGCCGGACAGCCACCCCGAAGCCATGGCGCTGGCGCGTTTCGAGCGCGACGGCGTGGCCGAGACCGGGGCGCTGCGCGAGCTGTTCACGACGCTCGAATTCCGCCCGTGGAGCCTGGCCGCCGGGCTGGTGCAGAACCGCCTGACGCGGGTCAACAGCGGGCGCCTGCAGGACTCGGCGATCCCGCCGGCCTCCGAAGGCCAGCCGCTGCTGCTGGTGCCCAAGCAGCGTGACCAGTGGCCCGAACTGCTGGCCGTGCACCTGCCCGCGCTGCAGGCGCGCGGCTGGGTGGTGGAGGTGGAAGACGACTTCCCGTTCGAGCTGCACCAGCCGGACGACTGGGCGCTGACCATCGACGAAGACCCCGGCGCCGAGCCGGGCCGCAGCGACTGGTTCAGCGTCGGCCTGAAAGTCAGCGTCGAGGGCAAGCCGGTCGACCTGGTGCCGCTGCTGGTGAGCCTGGTGCAGACCGGCTGGTTGAAGCTCGATGCCGCGCTGCGCGAGGCGTCAGAGGGCGACCCTGAAAGCAGGGAGCCGGGCCACGCCGAACCCACCGGCCACGTGCTCGTGCCCTGGCCGTCCGACGAAGCGCCGGTGCCCGGCCGGCCGCCGCGCCAGCGCCTGCTGCGCCTGCCTGTTTCGCGCATCGCGCCGTTGATGGACTGGCTGCGCGCGGTGTTCAAGGCCGGCGACAAAGGCGCGCCGCTGCGCCTGTCGCGCTTCGACCTGGGCACGCTGGACGCGTTGACCACCGGTGCCACGGTGACCGCGCCGCCCAGCTTCACCGAACTGATCGAACAGCTGCGCGCACTGCAAGGCGGCCAGGGCCTGCCCGAGGTGCCACCGTCGGCCAAGGTGCAGGCCGTGCTGCGCCACTACCAGCTCGACGGCCTGGCGTGGATGGACTTCATGCGGCGCGCGCGCCTGGGCGGTGTGCTGGCCGACGACATGGGCCTGGGCAAGACGCTGCAGGCGCTGGCGCTGCTGCAGGGCGAGCTCGACGCCGGCCGGCTCGACCGCCCCAGCCTGGTGATCGTGCCCACCAGCCTGCTCGGCAACTGGCAGGCCGAGGCGTTGCGCTTCACGCCGGCGCTCAAGGTGCTGGTGCTGCACGGGCCGCGGCGCACCCAGCAGTTCGAGCAGATCGCCGGGGCGCACCTGGTCGTCACCAGCTACCCGCTGGCGGTGCGCGACAGTGCCACGCTGGCGTCGATCGACTGGCACTACCTGGTGCTCGACGAAGCCCAGCGCATCAAGAACAGCCGCAGCCAGGCGGCGCTGTCGCTCAAGGGCCTGCGCGCGCGCCACCGCCTGTGCCTGAGCGGCACGCCGCTTGAAAACCACCTGGGTGAACTGTGGAGCCTGATCGACTTTGTGTGCCCCGGCCTGCTGGGCAGCGAGGCGCAGTTCCGCGAGCACTACCGCAACCCGATCGAAAAGCGCCACGACGCGCTGCGGGCCGAACACCTGGCGCGCCGCATCCGGCCCTTCATCCTGCGCCGCACCAAGGCGCAGGTGGCGCAGGAACTGCCCGAAAAAACCGAGACGCTGCTGCGTGTCGAGTTGAGCGGCACCCAGGCCGACCTGTACGAAACCGTGCGCGCCACGATGGACAGCAAGCTGCGCAACGCGATCGAAAAACAAGGCCTGGCGCGCAGCCAGATCATGGTGCTGGATGCGCTGCTCAAGCTGCGCCAGGTGTGCTGCGACCCGCGCCTGCTGAAGACCGCGCCGACCATCGACGAAGACGGCACCGCGCACGCCCCCGCACTGGCGCCCGCGCACGCCGGCGCCAGGCACGTGCCGTCGGCCAAGATGGAGCTGCTGCTGGACCTGCTGCCCACGCTGGTCGAAGACGGCCGGCGCGTGCTGCTGTTTTCGCAGTTCACCGAGATGCTGGCGCTGATCGAGCCCGAGCTCGTCAAGCTCAAGCTGCCCTACCTCAAGCTCACCGGCGACACCAAGGACCGGGCCGAGGTGGTGGCCGAGTTCCAGCAAGGCGAGGTGCCGCTGTTCCTGATCAGCCTGAAAGCCGGCGGTGTCGGCCTGAACCTGACCGCCGCCGACACCGTGATCCTGTACGACCCGTGGTGGAACCCGGCGGTCGAACAGCAAGCCATCGACCGCGCCTACCGCATCGGCCAGGACAAGCCGGTGTTCGTCTACAAGCTGCTCGCCAGCGGCACGGTGGAAGACAAGATGCTGGAGCTGCAAGCCCGCAAGGCCGGGCTGGCGGATTTGCTGCTGTCGGGTGTGGCCAGCGACGCGGCGCTCAATGCGCAGGACTTTGACGAGTTGTTCAAGCCGTTGGTGGCGGGGTAGTCTTCACACTCAATTTGATGTGCCAACCATTTCGACATGACCGGCACCAAAAAAATCGCCATGTTGCGGCACCATGCAAGGTGAACCGTGGGACGAGTGCCATGATCGATGATCGCACCAAGCCCACCAACGCCATCGGGCGCGATGGGCTCACTTCAATACGACACCCCAACCCCGAACCCGACAACTCAAATGGTCACTGCCGAGCAAGGCGCCGGGTTCGCTGTCAGCGCGGACTACTTCCGCGAATTGGAGCGCGAGAGAACCCAGGCCCTGGTCGCGCAGAACATGGAGCTTGCCGAACGGCTTCACGCGCCGCAATACCACCTGGTCACGCCGGGCGGGAAGTCTTTCAAGCGCGAAGCCTATCTTTCGGCGGTGGCGTCGGGAGCCTTGCGCTACGTGCGGTGGGAACCTCAAGACATCGAGGTCAGGCTGTCTTCGGGCATGGCCATCGTTCGCTACAAGGCCTGCCTGGAGTTCCCGTCGGGCACGGTGGTCGTGTGCTGGCACACCGACTCGTACGAACCGCGGGACGGGCGTTGGCAAGCCGTCTGGTCGCAAGCCACGGCAATCCCGCAGGCGGCCACCGCCGAGCGGAGGTAAGCGTGCGGGCTCGACGGCTGCGCCACCGGGTCGACACGCCTGTCGCGGATGAAGGCGCACTGGTGTTCTCATGGCCTCACCAGTCGATGAAACCCTCTGCTGCAGACTGCCTTCAGCCGTCGCGGAACTCAAACGTTGACGTCGAAGCGCGTCCGCAACCATGACCTCTGTGCAAGCCTGCGAGTTGCCCGACGATGCCCTGCTGCTGCGTTGCCTGGGCGCGGGCGGCTACGCTGACTGCTACGTTGTTGAGCTGGCCAGGCCGGTCTCGCAGGCCGAGTACGTCGAGGCCTTCTACACCACCGCGGTATTCAAGCTTGAGCGCTTGCTGCTGTCGTGGTTCGTTGCGCGACCGTCGACCGACGCGCAGGCCGCAGAACTGGCCTGCGGAAGAATCGCTTCGTTCGCGGCCTGGAATGTCGAGGCTCGCGGGCCCAATCAGATACTCCTGTCGGATTTCCAGGGGCGCACCCGGTCGTGGCTGATGAGCGCCGCCAACCCGGGCGATCGAAGCACGCGCCTGTACTTCGGGTCGGCCGTGGTTCCGATCGTCGACAAACGCTCCGGCGAGGCAAAAATGGGGGCCGCCTTCCGCGCGCTGCTCGGCTTCCACAAGCTCTACTCTCGGGTACTCTTGCGCGCAGCCGCCCATCGTCTGGCGCGTTCCGGAACCGCTGAAAAATGAGCTGCGAACATGTCCGCTGACACCCCTCTGCTCGCAAGCCAACGGGTGGTACGTTGGCCGTTGCAGGCAGCGCAACAGGCCGTGGCGCGCCACCGTCCACTGCGCTCATGAACACACCCAACCCCTCCATCGAGCCGACCCGCGGCCGGTCAACCGCGCTGGTGGCGGTCAAGGTCGCCCACACCATCGCGTGGGCATTTTTCGCCGGCTGCATCCTGGCCATTCCGGTGGTGTCCTGGCTGGGCAAACACAGCGCCGCGGCCTGGCTCATCGGCATCGTGCTGGTCGAGGTTGCCATCCTGGTGGTCAATCGGTGGCGCTGCCCGCTGACGAGCCTGGCGGCGCGCTTCACGCACGAGCGGCACGACAACTTCGACATCTACCTGCCGCTGTGGCTGGCGCGGCACAACAAGCTCATCTTCGGCACCCTGTTCTGCCTGGCCATCGTGTTCGCCTACGCTCGGTGGGCCTGGCCGCCCCCATAACCGGGTTCAGGCCCGACCTGCGCGCGACACGCCCGTCACGAAGGCGAAAACAGGTCGGCTGTCGTGCCACCCAGGCAAGTGCTCGCATTCCTCACGGAGTTTCCCGCAGCGGATCGGCCAGTGCGTGGGCACGCCGGCGGCCGCACGCCTCACTTCGCGCCTGCTGTGTGCGCTTTCGTCGCAGGCCATGCGGCCTCGTCGCACGCCGGCCGCGCCACGCCGATCGCCAAAACACACTGCGTGCACTGCAACCGAACCGAGAGCTGCCATGAACACCTTGCCGACCGCCGACGACCTCCACGCCCGCGCGCGCCGCCGCGTCGGCATCAAGCTCGGCTTCTACACCCACGCGCTGGTGTTCGTGCTGGTCAACCTGGGGCTGTTCGTGCTCGGCAGCGTGCAGGGCGGCAGCCGGTGGTCGCATTTCCCGCTGTGGGGCTGGGGCCTGGGCCTTGCGATCCACGGTGTCGTCACCTTCATCAACCTGCAAGGCCAGGGTGTGCGCGAGCGCATGCTGCGCAGCGAGATCGAACGGCTGGGCCGTCAATAGCTCAGGCGGGCCACGGCGCGCAGGTGTTCCGGCGTCGTGCCGGGGAAGCCGAAAAACTCGAGGTAGGCCGGAATCTGCTCGAACAGCATGTCCGAGCCCACCTGGAAGCGGCAGCCGCGCGCTTGCGCGGCCTTCAGGAACGCCGTCATCTCCTGCTTCATCACCACCTCGCCGACAAAGGCCTGGGGCGCGATGCGCGCCACGTCCATTGGCATCGGGTCGCCATCGTTCATGCCCATCGGCGTGGCGTTCACCACCAGGCCGTGGCCGGCGGGGTCGTTGAGGCCGGTCGTGACCCGCAGGGCGGGGCAGTGGGTGCTCAGGCGCTGGCCCAGTTCGTCGGCCGACGCGGCGCGCGCATCGAACAGGCTGATCGCGCCGATGCCCGCCGCCGCCAGCGACGCCGCGATGGCCGAGCCCACGCCGCCGCAGCCGACCACCAGCACCCGCTGGGCTTGCAAGCGGCAGCCCTTGCGCAGCAGGCCGCGCACAAAGCCTTCGCCGTCGAACAGGTCGCCCTGCAAGCGGCCGTCGTCGGCGCGCCGCACGGCGTTGCACGCGCCGGCAATCTTCACGGCCGGCGAGGCCTCGTCGAGCAGCGCCACGGTCGTGACCTTGTGCGGCATGGTGATCAGCGCGCCGCGAATGTTGGCCAGCGTGAACACCGCCTTCAGGAATGCCGGGTAGTGCTCGGCCCGGCAGCCCATCGGCACGACCACCGCATCGACCCCGGCCTGCTCGAAGTAAGGGTTGTAGATCAGCGGCGCCTTGAACGCGTGGGTCGGGAAGCCGATGTGGGCGACCAGCGCCGTCGTGCCACGAATCATCGCGCCCCCTTTCAGGCCTTGCCGGCGTTCACGGCCGACACGGCGGCGCGCAAGCCCAGCAGGTAGCTGTCGACACCGAAGCCGCAGATCTGGCCCTTGACGATTTCGGCGAACACCGACACATGGCGAAACGCCTCGCGCGCGTGGATGTTGGACATGTGCAGCTCGACGATCGGGCAGCTGAGGATCGCCAGCGCGTCACGGATGCCGTGGCTGTAATGGGTCCAGGCACCGGCGTTGATCAGCACCGCGTCCATGCGTTCGGTGAACGCCTGGTGGATGCGCTCGCACATCGCACCTTCGGCGTTGGTCTGGAAGCTCGTGACCTCGGCGCCGAGTTGCTGGCCCAGCGCTTGGAGTTGCGCGTCGATCTCGGCCAGTGTGATGCTGCCGTACTGGGCCGGGTCGCGCTGGCCGAACATGTTGTGGTTGATGCCGTGCAGCATGAGGATTTTCATCACGTTCCTTGTTGCGGAGAATGTCCACTGCGCGCTATTGCGGCAGCTCGAACCCGATTTGCCCCAGCGCGTCGGCCACCAGTTCCAGGCGCAGCAGCGGGTTGTCCAGCGCCATGAGGCGTTGCTTCAGTTCGGGGTTCAGCGGCAGCAGTTCGCACCAGCGGTTGGCGAGCCAGCCGCAGTCGTCCCACTGGTACGGTTTGAGCAGTGGCAGGTCGGTGGGCGACTCGAACTGCGCTTCGATGCGGGCCAGCAGATGCTGCAGCGCCGCGCGCGTGGGCGCCAGGTCGTCCGGCACCGCCACCGCCGCATCGGCGGCCATCAGCGCCACGTCGCCGGTCCACAGGCCGTGTTTCAGCAGCTCGCTGCGGCGCACCCGAAAGCGTTGCGTGCCGCTGCAGCGAATCACCATCAGGCCGGGCTGCGGACGGGTCAACTCGTCGATGCGCGCGAGCGTGCCGACATCGAAAAACGCCTCGTTGGCAAACCCGTCGCCCGCCGGGCCGGGCGCTTCGCCGGGCTGCGGCGGCCGGCGCACTTCGGAGCCCTGGCTCAGGCACACCACGCCGAACGGCGCGCCCGCCTTGTGGCAGCGGCCGATCATGTCGAGGTAGCGCACCTCGAAGATCCGCAGCGGCAGCAGCCCACCGGGGAACAGCACGCTTTGGAGCGGAAACAAGGGCAGCTGCGCAAGGATTTCAGGCGGGCTTTGCACGCGGCGCTCCGGCAGGCAGGGGTCAGCTCACCGCGCCGAGCCGCGTCACCACGATGATGACGACACCCAGCACCAGGTTCACCAGCACCCAGCTTCGAATGCTGCCCAGCGCCTGCGCGCCCACCGGCCAGAGCTGCGCATTCGCGGCGCGCTCCAGGCGCCTGAACAGCACGAAGCGGATGTGGCCGAAGATCGCCACCATCAGCCCGCCCAGCACGGCCATCACGGTCCAGTCCAGCGGCATGTTGAAGTTGGCGCCGGCCTGCGCCGCGTCGCGCGAGGCGCTGCCGATCATCCACCCGCCGGTGGCCAGCACCAGGCCCGCGGCCACCAGCACCACCTTGAAAAAGCGGCCCAGCGTGGCGAGCATCAAGCGCACCCGCAGCGGCCCGTCGAGCGCGGCCAGCGCGGGCCGCAGGCAGTACAGCGTAAAAAACATGCCACCGACCCAGACCACGATGGACAGCAGGTGAACGGCCTTCAACAACGCATACAGCATGGGCGGCTTCTCCGGGCGGCTGCGCGCCGCGTGGCGCACCGAAGCCCTGACCTTAGCATCGCCCGCCGTGCGCCGGCAGGCTGAACGCGAAGCACGATCCCCGCAGGTCACACCACCAAGGGCCGCGCCGATATCCGGTTCACCGAGATCGACGGCGTCGAACCGGGCGCGCCGCTGGCGGTGTAGACCGCCGTCACGTCCAGCTCGACCGTGCTGACGATCTCCAGGAAGCCGATGGTCAGCGGCACCGGCCCTGCGGGCACGGCGCCGAGCACCAGTTCGAGGATGCGGCAGCAATCGCTCATGGTCGCGCCATGGGCTGGCAGCTTCACCACTGAAATTTTGCCGGGCCCGTTCAAGCGCGGCTCGCGGCCCGAGGCGGCACCGGCCACCACGACCGGCACCGGCCGCGTCAGCACCGGCGCCTCTTTGCCGGTCGGGTTGAGGATGTTGATCTCGGTCGAATAGCTGCCGGGCCGTACCGGCGCGCAGTCGCAGTGGCAATCGGCGGGCTGCACGCCGCAGACGAACTTGACGCCGTAGATGAACAGCTTGAAGTCCGCCGGCGTCACCACCACCACCGGGCGCCCGGGCTGGGCGATGCCCACTTGCGGCGGGCCGAGCGAGCCCGGGTCGACGCGCACATCGACCTGGTAGGCGCCGCCACCCACATCGGTGACCGGGCCGGTGGGCTGGCTGCCGGGCACCGGCTCGGCGGTGAAGGCATCGAGCCGGCCCGGGCCGAGCAGGTTGCCATAGCGGTCGCGCGGCGTGAAGGTCACGCGCACGTTGGTGCTGCCGTCAGGGCCATCGCCAAGAGGCGTGGTGGTGACGCCCGTCTTGCCCGGGTCGATGCCGACGTCGATGTGCAGCGACCACAGGTGCTCGCGCACACCCGAACAACCCCCGCCGTAGCTCGCCTTCACGTGAAAGCTGTAGTTGCCTTCGACCGTCAGCACCTCCGGCAGGCTCAGGCCCAGCGTGCCGCCGGACTCGAACCGGCCTTCGGTGTGCTCGCTGTCGGCGCTGAGCTTGAACTGCGACTGGCCGTAGTTCGCAACCGGTTTTCCGCTCGATGTTTCAAGCGCCATCAGCGTGGCATGGCGTGGCGAAATGCCGTCGGCATCAACGCTGCCCGCCGCCCCCAGCCCGGCCTTGGCCAGCAGGTTGCCGACGCTGGTGTCGGGCCGCGTCAGGCTCATGGCCATGGCGATGTCTTCGGGCCAGCTGCCGTCGTCGTAGCGCAGCATCATCACCGGGTTGATCGTGTCGCCGGTGTAGTAGCGCCGCGCGTCGGGCTGGCGCAGCAGCTTCGGGCCGCCGGACGGAATGACGTTGATGAAGTAGCGCAGGGCCGGCGAGGGCGGTGGGAACTCGCCACCGCCGCCCGGCCGCACCACGCGCACGCTCCAGGCGCCGTTGCGCGCGCCGGCAATCGGCAGCGGCACGCGCAGAAAGGTCCAGGTGCTGCCGCTGTTGGATTCGACCGTGGGCGCGCCGCTGGTGATGACCACACCGCCCGGCGTGGTCAACTCCAGCAACAGGCCGGCGCCCTTGGCGTCCCAGCCGGCCACGGCGGTAAGCGCCGTTTCACCGCAGACCTTGAACGTCATCGGCGCGCCGGCCTGGTTGGCGGGCAGGTCGAATTCCGGATCGAACAGCACGCCGTTCTCGAAGATGTTGCCGAACGCGCTGGAGAAAAACTTTTGCAGCGCCAGGCCGCCTCCGGCCCGCATGTACTGGCCGCCGTGCGCCGCCGTCAGCGCGCTGAGCAGCGCGCCGTCGAGGTTGGACTCGGTGCCGAAGCCGATCGCGTGCAGCGTGATGCCGGCCAGCGACGGCTCGACGGTGGCGATGCTCGGTGGCTGGTTTTGCAGGCCGTCGGTGAGCAGCAGGATGGCCCGGGGGTTGGTGCCCGCCAGCGGGAACTGCGCGCGCGCGGCGTCAAGCCCGCCGCCGATGCTCGTCATGCCACCGGGCACGAGCGCGCCGACCTTGCCGCCCGAATAAGGCGGCGGGCCGACCAGCGCCGTCTTGTTGGCCGCGGTGACGTTGGCCAGCGCGAAGTCGACCGGTGCGCTGGCCGAGGTGCTGAACGACACCAGCCCCGCGCGGTTGCCGGTGCCAGCACGCACCAGTTGCACGAACAGCGACACCGCATCGCGCGCGGCGTCGATCTTTTTGCGGCCGCTGCCGTCGTTCATGTTCATGCTGCCGGAGCGGTCGAACACCAGCATCACGTCGCGGTTGACGGCCGGTGGCGGCACCGGCACCAGGTCGGCCAGCACGTTGCGCGTCGGGCTGTAGGCCAGCGGCGAGCCCGGGCTCGCGCACGGCGCACCCAGCGACAGGATGCCGACGATGCGCCCGGCGGCGTCGAACAGACCCGAGCCCGAACTGCCGCCCGACACGTCGAAACTCGACGGCACGTTGATGCCGCCCAGCGCGCTGCCGGTGACGTGCGAGAAGCCCGAGGCGTGCGGTTCCGACAGCTTCTTGACCGCGCCGTTCGGGTGGTGCACGCCGAACACGGCTTCGCCGATCAGCGGCAGGTCGTTGCGCATCTGGATCGCCGGGATGCCGACCGGCGCCTCAGTCAGTTGCAGCAGGCTGTAGTCGAGCGTGGAGCCGCTGAACTTGCGGCCCAGCACCGCCTTCACCTTGACGACCCGCGGGCTGTAGCCGGGCGGCCGGCTGCCGTCGGCCAGCGTCTGGTAGTCGAAGATGATCGAGCCGCTCAGCGCTTCTTCCGTGGTGTCGTGGCAGTGGCCGGCGGTGAGCACCTTGTCGGCATCGACCAGGGTCACCGAGCAGGTGGAGACGTTGCTGCCGTGGACCATGACGATCATGCCCACGCTGCGCGCCACACGTGCCCGCACGTCGTTCGCATCGGTCACGCTGGCGGCGTTTTCCCAGTTCGGCGGGTTGGTGCAATACCAGAACGGGTCGTAGGTGGGTTCGACGTAAGCCGGCGCCTGGTAGAACGGGTCGCAGTTTGAAAAGCTCGGGTGGCCGGTCTCGCCCGCATGCCGCTCGCCGCGGCCGAAGCGGTCGAGTTGGATGTTGCCCACCGCCGCGCCGGCTTTCACGTAGGTGATCTGCACACCGGCCGGAAACGCATACACGTTGATCGGCCGGGTCCAGAAGGCCGGGCCGTCGGCGGCGCTGAACACGTCGGTGGCGTAGCCCAGCTCGACGCGCAGGCTGTCGCCCGGCTTGAAGTTCGGGTTCTGGAAATGCAGCATCAACAGCTTGGTGCCGCCCGGTGCCGCCGGCGGATTGAAGACCGTGAGGCCGGGCCCGATGGACTGCGGCGTTGCGAGGACCTGAACGGTGCCGGTGATGTGGGACATGGCCCCTCCCTGAGATGATTTGTTGGGCGCTGAGGCCGGTGTCAGGCTTTGTGCGCGGTGATCTGCTGCACGTCGATGGACACGCCGGCGCCGTCCAGCCCGCTGGCGGTGTAGACGGCGGTGACGACGATGTCGGCGTCGGCCGTGATCTCCACGAACCCGATCGTCAGCGCCGAGGGCGATGCACCCGGCGCGCCGAACAGCAGCTCGTTGATGCGGCAGCAGTCGTCCAGGGTGGCGCTGTGCGGCGGCAGCACGATCTTGTCTTCGGCGCGCGGCGCGGCCACGCGCGGCTCGCGGCCGAGCGGCGCGCCGGCCAGCACCACCGGCACAAAGCGCTTGAGCACGCGCACTTCCTTGAAGCCCGGGTTCAGCAGGTTGATCTCGGTGGCGTAGCGGCCGGGCCGGATCGGCCCGCACGCGCAATCGCATTCGGGCTGCGTGCCGCAGACAAACTTCACCGCGTAGACAAAGCCCTTGGGCGCGCACGCCGGCACGGTGATCTGCACCCGCTTGGCGGCGACCACCGAGCCGTCGGCCACCAC
The DNA here is from genome assembly GCA_031415135.1 of Methylibium sp. Classification (GTDB taxonomy): domain Bacteria; phylum Pseudomonadota; class Gammaproteobacteria; order Burkholderiales; family Burkholderiaceae_C; genus LGRD01. The sequence goes on along the minus strand of JANORB010000128.1, from coordinate 6,680 downwards.
GTCGATGCTGCCGCCGACCACCTGGGCTTCGGGCTTGCAGGCCATGCCGTGGAAACGCACTTCGAATTTGAGCGTGTGTTCGGTGTCACCGGCCAGCGGCCCGTAACCGGCGGCGGGGGTGATGGAGCTGATGAACGGCGCGATGCTGGCCGACGCAACGAGCTTGATGTTCTGGATCGCGCCGATGGCGCCCGACACCAGGCTGATGATGGTGTTGGCGATGTTGCCCGGGTTGATGCCGGTGACGAAGTTGCCGCTCGTGGCCACGGCGATGCGCGAAGCCTGCCCGGCGGTGCCGCCGGCGGGGCCGCAGACGGCGGTGTAGCCGCTGGCGCCGACCTTGGGGTCGGCGTCCAGCCCCGGTGTGGCGGTCGAGATGGCCAGCACCACGATGCCCTGCGCCACCAGCTTGGTGGTGACGCTGGCTTCGGTGATGGCCGCCGCCTGCCCCGACGCGGCGGGGCAGATCGGATCGTGCGCCGCCGCATCGCCGAACCACACGATGATGCGTTTGGCGCCGCTGCGCCAGCCGATCGTGCCACCGGGCGCGGTGGCCAGGTTGTCGAGCGCGAAAAACGCGCCTTCGACCAGATCGCCGCCGCCGCTGGCCGCCCAGGCATTGATGCCCGCGGTGACGCTGGCCGCCACGTTGCTCGGGCTGACCTGGTGCTGGAAGCAGAACGGGTCGCCGGAGCGAAAGTCCTTGTAGTTGCCGACCCCGAACACGAGGTCGGCGCCCAGCCCGCCGAGCGTGGCCAGCACGTTGTTCGCACCGTTCTTGACCGCCTGCAGGATGCCGCCCATCGAGGCCGTGGTGTCGGCCAGGAAGTACACATCCGCTTTCGCCGGCCCGGCGTTTTTCGGCACCGTGACGATCAGTGTTTCGTCCAGCGTGTCGGTCGGGTTCAGCACCAGCGTGTTGGTGGCCGGTGCGATCGTGATCGGCGCTGCGGGGGCCATGCTCGGCGCCGCGCCCGGCGCCATCGCTGGGGCGGCGGAGAACAACGCTTCGTGCGCCGGCGTGCCCTCGACCACGCTGCCGGCGGCGTCGACGAGCACCTGGTGCGACGGCCCGTTGCCTTGCTCCGTACTCACCAGGCGGAAGCTGTGGATCGCCTCACCCGAGCCGGGATCGAGCGCCTGCGCGTGGTCGACGATCAGCGCATCGCGCAGCTTGTGCGTTTTGAGCGCCCAGGCGAGCGCCGCGTCGGCGGCGGATTTTTTTGCCATCGTCCTCTCCTTGCACGCCGTTCGATGCCGGCACGATGAGAACAAGTCTAGGAATCAATTCAGAAACCGCCTCCCCTAGAAGTAGGGCTGACGGGCGGCGCTTGGTAAGCAATTGTTGGGATGGGTCCATCGCCGCTTGGCAAGACCGGCTGTGCAGTGATCCCGTAAGCTCACCCGAATGCGAGCCCGCGATGTGATCGAGCTGTTGCTGCTGAGCCTGCTGTGGGGCGCGGCCTACCTGTTCATGCGCGCCGCCGTGCCCGCCTTCGGGCCGGCGCCGCTGGTGGCGCTGCGGCTGGGCATGGCGGCACTGCTGCTGCTGCCGGTGCTGGCCTGGCGCGGCGGCCTGCCGGCGCTGCGCGCGCACCCGCTTCAACTGCTGCGCCTGGGCATCCCGTACACCGCGCTGCCATTCATGCTGCTGGCCTACGCCTCGCTGCACATCACGGCCGGGCTGGTGGCGGTGCTCAACGCCACCGCGCCGCTGTTCGCCGCGCTGATCGCGCACCACCTGCTGAAGGAACGGCTGGGCGTCTGGCGCGCCTGCGGCCTGGTGATCGGTTTTGCCGGTGTGGCGGTGTTGATGTGGGGCAGCGTGTCGTTCAAGTCGGGCAGCGGCCTGCTGGCCGTGCTGGCGGTGCTGTGCACGTCGCTGCTGTGGAGTGTGGGCGCCACCTACACCCGCACGCACCTGGCCGGCGCCGACCCGCTGGTCATCACCGTCGGCAGCCTGCTGGCGGCGAGCCTGTTCCTGGCGCCGTTCGCGTGGGCCACCTGGCCGAGCCAGAACCCCGGCGCGCGCGCCTGGGCCGAGCTGGCCTTCCTGGGCGTGGCCAGTTCGGGCCTGGGCTTCCTGATGTACTTTCGGCTGCTGCGCCGCATCGGCCCGGTGCGGGCGATGTCGGTGACCTTCCTGAACCCGGTCGTGGCGATGGTCTCGGGCTCGTTCTACCTGGGTGAGGCGATCACGGTGCAGATGCTCGCCGGCGGCGCCGTGGTGCTGGCGGGCACGGCGCTGAGCCTGGGGCTGGTCGGGCCGCGCGCGAACACGGCGGCGGTGGCCGGCGGGGCTTGAAGGGCCGCTAACATCCGCCCCCATGCGCGTATTGCTCTACAAAGATCTGGACACCCGCGGCGTCAAGCCTGCGTTCATCAAACTGCGCGCGGCCATCGAAGCGGGTGACTTTCGCAGCGCCGATGTCAAGAAGCTCAGCCCCACGGCGTACTGGCGCGCCAAGCTCGACCACAGCAACCGGCTGCTGCTGCAGTTCGCGCGCTGCGGCGACGAAACCGTGTGCCTGGTGCTGGAGGTGATCGCCAACCACGCCTACGACAAGTCGCGATTCCTGCGCGGCGCCGCGGTGGACGAGGCCAAGATCGAACGCGAGCCGGCGCTGCACGATGCCGGGCCGGGCCAGGTGTTTGCAGAGGCCCTGCCGCTGCGCTGGCTGCATGCCACCCGCGCCGAGTTCGAGCTGCTCGACAAACCCATCGTCTTCGACGACGCGCAAGAGGCGGTGCGGCGTTTGCCGGCGCCGGTGGTCGTGGTGGGCTCGGCCGGGTCGGGCAAGACCGCGGTCACGCTGGCCAAGCTGCGCGAGGCCGAAGGCAGGGTGCTGTACGTCACGCATTCGGCCTACCTGGCGCAATCGGCGCGGGCGCTGTATGACGCCCACGGCTACGAGAACCCGGCTCAGCAGGCCGAGTTCCTGAGCTACCGCGAGTTCGTCGAAACCCTGCGCGTGCCGGCCGGTCGCGAGCTCACGTTCAGCGCCTTTCGCGCCTGGTTCGATCGACACCGGCAAACGCTGCGCGGTGCGCTCGGTGAGCTGGACGCGCACGCGCTGTTCGAAGAGTTTCGCGGGGTGCTCGGCGCCGGCGCGCAGGGCCCGCTGGACTTGCCCGCCTACCTGGCCCTGGGGCCGCGCCAGTCGCTGCTGGGCGGCGCTGCGCGCGAAGCGGCACATGCGCTGTTCCAGCGCTACCGCCAATGGCTGGCCGACGCTGGCCTGTTCGACCTGAACCTGGTGGCGTTCGAGTGGCGCTCGCTGGCCCAGCCGGCCTGCGACTTTGTCGTCATCGACGAAGTGCAAGACCTCACCAATGTGCAGTTGGCGCTGGTGCTGGCCTGCCTCAAGAAGCCGGGCCAGTTTTTGTTGTGCGGCGACTCGAACCAGATCGTGCACCCGAACTTTTTTTCATGGGCTTCGGTGCGCGCGCTGTTCTGGAACGGCCTGGCGGGCGAGGCCGGCAAAGCCCAGGCGCTGTCGGTGCTGCAGGCCAACTTCCGCAACACCCGCGCGGTGACGCAGTTGGCCAACACGCTGCTGAGAATCAAGCAGGCGCGCTTCGGCTCGATCGACCGCGAAAGCAACTTCCTGGTGCAAAGCGCGTCGCTGCAAGACGGCACGGTGCGGCTGCTGCCGGCGCGCGAGGCCACCTTGCGCGAGCTCGACGCGCGCACGCGCGCTTCGGCGCGGCATGCGGTGGTGGTGCTGCGCGACGAAGACAAGGCGGCCGCGCGCGAACATTTCCGCACGCCGCTGGTGTTTGCGGTGCACGAAGCCAAGGGGCTCGAGTACCCGCATGTGATCCTGTATGCGCTGGTGTCGGGCCAGCGCGCGATCTTCGCGGAGGTGTGCGACGGTGTCGTGCCGGCCGACCTGCAAGGCGACGCGCTCGACTACCGGCGCGCGCGCGACAAGGGCGACAAGTCGCTCGAGCTGTACAAGTTCTACATCAATGCGCTGTACGTGGCGATGACGCGCGCCGTCGAGAGCCTGGTGCTGGTCGAGTCCGACACCGCGCATCCGCTGCTGGGGCTGTTGGGGTTGACGCTCGATGAGCCGGCGCGGGTGCCGGTGGCGGCGCCCGCGCTGGTGTCGTCGCGCGACGAATGGGCGCAAGAGGCGCGCAAGCTCGAACTGCAGGGCAAGGACGAACAGGCGCAGGCGATTCGCGACACCTTCCTGCGCGCCAGGCCGGTGCCGTGGACGGCGTGGTCCGAGGCCACGATGCGCGAGCTGCTGCCGCGCGCGCTGGACCGCACCCAGCCCTCGGCCAAGCCGCGCCAGGCGCTGCTGGACTACGCGCTGTGGCATGGCCAGCAGACCTGGGTCGAACAACTCGCCACCCGGGCGCATTTCCAGGCCGCGCGCAGCCTGGCGCCCAGCGGCACGTTTGGTGAGCTGCCGTGGGACGACTACGTTGGCGACTACGCGCGCCAGCAGCAGTTGGCCTGGCGCGCCGTTGATTCGCTGCGCCAGCGCCACCTGCATCCCTGGGCGGCGCACAACTTCAAGGACTTGCTGCGCCAGTGCGATCAGCACGGCATCGACCACCGCGGCCCGACCGGCGCCACAGCGCTGGCGATGGCCGCGCGGGCCGGCAACCTCGCCCTGGTCGAGGCCTTGCTCCAGCGCGGCGCCGACCCGCGGGCCGAAGACGAGTTCGGCCACACGCCGTGGTTGGCGGCCCTGAACCGGGCCACCGAAGACAGCGAATTTGCGCGCCGCGCGCTCGGCCCGCTGTTCGACCGCATCGCCCCGCCCGTGCTGGACGCGCAGACCGATGGCCGCCTGGTGCGGCTCGAACACCATCAAGGCGAGTACTGGGTGCTGAGCCTGATGCTTGCCGGTTTCAAGACCCAGGCCACGACCTGTGTTCAGCGCGTACTGCCGAACTACAAGTACCGCCAGGGTTTTTTTGCCGACCCGCTGAACGACACGCTGCAGTGCCTGCCCGAGCACCTGTGGAAGTCCCCCCGGCGCAAACGCACTTACGTGAACCAGGTGCTTGCGCGCGCTGAAGTGCACAGCCCGTACCTGCCGGCGCGCCGCCTGTGGGTGCGCACGATGAACGGGCACTACCTGCCCAACCCGGCGCTGCGGTTGCGCGCCCGCGCCGGCACCGACCAGCCCGGCTGGCGCCCCGTGTTCGAGGCGCTGAACCTGCGCTGGGTGGACGCCGGGACGACCCCGGCCGAGCGCCCGTCCCTGGGCCTGGCGGGCCTGGTCGATGCGGCGCTGTGGCGTGCCGCGGCCGGCGCCGTCTCGCCGGCCGATGGGGCGCCGGCCGATGGGGCGCCTGACGCGGCGCCCGCCAGCCACAGCAGCGCCGTTGCGCAGGAGTGATTGCGGGTGCGGTGGTGGGCGTCGATGGCAAGAGGCCGGGAGTCTTTCAATCATGCCCGCTCAAAAAAAACTCTCTCAGCCTCCGAGCGCAAAATGAACGGCGCTTGCGCCGAACGCATGGGCGCAATCACCCCCTGAGGCTGGGGTCAAGGCTGGGGTCAGGTCTTGCTATTGCCTTCCGATGCTCGTATCCTCTCACCATGTCCCGCCCTTTGCGCATCGAATTCCCCGGCGCCGTCTACCACGTCACCTCGCGCGGTGACCGGCGCGAGCCGATCTATCGCGACGACGATGACCGGCTCGCGCACCTCGGCGTCATCGCCCACGCGATGGACCGTTTCGACGCGCAAGTGCTGGCCTATTGCCTGATGGGCAACCACTACCACGTGGTGCTGCACACGCGTGCGGCCAATCTGTCGCGGTTGATGCGGCATGTGAACGGGGTCTACACGCAGGCGTTCAACCGTCGGCATGAACTGGTGGGGCATCTCTTTCAAGGCCGCTTCAAAGCAATCTTGGTCGATCGTGATGCGTATCTGCTGGCGCTGTGCCGGTATGTCGAACGAAACCCCGTGGCGGCAGGCCTGGTGCGCGCTGTGGCTGACTGGCCATGGTCGAGCTACCTGGCGCATGCGGGGCAGGTGTCCACGCCGGCGTGGCTCGACAGCGATGGGCTGCACGGCTACCTGCTCGGCAAGCCGGTGGCCGACGCCGCGCAACGTCACCGTGGCGCTGCGATGTACGCCAAACTGGTGGACGACGAGCAGCGCGGCGATGACGCCAACTTCTGGCAAGAGGCGCTGCGCGGGCAGATTTTTCTGGGTGACGAAGACTTCGCCACGCGCATGCAGGCGCTGGCTGAACCCGGGCGCAGCACCCAGCCCGAGGTGCCGCGCACGCAGCGGCTGGCGCCGGCGCGGCGCCCACCCGCACAGACCAAGCCCATCGACTGGACGAAGTGTCTGGCCGTGTGCGACGGCGACCGTGACGCCGCGTTGCTGCACGGCTACCGCGAGCACGGCATGACGATGACGACCCTGGCGCAGGCCGCAGGGCTGTCGCTGTCGCGGGTCAGTCGGGTGATAGCAGCGATGGAGCGTTGAGCCGGCAAACCGAAAACGGTGATTGGTTGGTAAAAGGCAAAGGCAAGACCTGACTCAATACTGTTCGTTTAGGTGTTTTTCTGCCATGATCCAAGCCTCGCCACCACGGAGCATGTTATGGCGCGAACCAAGTCAGAGTTGGGCCCCGGCGCCCGGCTGAGCGACTACCTCAGCGCCAGCCTTCTGGCGCGCGTGTACCCGCCGGAGTTGGTGC